>DASTEM010000216.1:0-8140 GCA_035709545.1 Gaiellaceae bacterium
ACGGCGTTGCTGGACGGCCACCCGCACCTGATGATGCCGGGCGCATCGATCGACGTGCTCGAGGCGTTGCCGATCCCCGGTATGTGAACGCGACACCAATGATGCGCGTCTTCGTCTGCATTGTGACCACCGCGGCCGCCGTCGTCGCGGTTGCGCCTATCGCGTCTGGAACCTCGGGAGCCGCGGGCTGCCGGCCGACCGCGAATGACGGCGCGGGCCCGTTTCAGCGCCTCGACGCGCCACGCCGTGCCAAGATCGGCACGGGCCACGTCCTCAAGGGGCGCGTCCTCCGCGCGACGGACTGCGCGCCGGTCGCGGGAGCGCTCGTCTATCTCTGGCAGGCTGGGCCGAACGGCTACGGCCCGCGCGGGCGCGGTAGTGTCCTGACCGATCGCGCAGGGGCGTTTCGTTTCGAAGGCCCGGTGCCCGCCTCCTACGGCCGGGCGCCGCACATCCACCTCGCAGTCGTCCACCCCGACTACGAGGAGCTCTTGACGCGCTACGTCGTCCGGCCGGGGGCAAAGACAGGCAAGATCAGGCTCGTCCTCACGCCGTTCTTGTAAGAGAGCCTCTCGGTCGGCGCTGATTTGCCGTCACATGCAGATCCAGCCGCCGTCGACGACGAGGTTTATGCCGTTGACGGCCCGGTTCTCGAGCAGGAAGCGCGATGCGTCCATGACTTCCGCCATCGTGGCCAGGCGTCCGGTCGGCGTCCGCTCCAGGAGCGCCTGCAGCCGCTCCGGCGGCATGTCGCGCCACTGCGGACTGTCGCCGACGATCCCTGGATGCAGCGCGTTGATACGCATGGGCGCGAGCTCGTGGACGAGAGCGCGGACGAGGCTCGTGACCCCACCGTTGACGGTCGTCACCGTCGTCGACCCGGGGTACGGACGGTCACGGGCGAGGCCGCCGAACATGAGGATCGCCGAGTCGTCGCGAAGCCGGGTCGACAGCGCGTGGATGACCTCGGTGTACCCGACGAGCTTCAGCGTGACCAGCCGGAGCGCGCCGTCGATGTCGTACTCGCGCACCTTGTTGACGTCGCGCTCGATCGCGGCGAGCACGAGGTACTCGACCTCGCCCACGTCCGCAAGTGCGGCCGCGATCGAGTGCGGCTCGGCGAGGTCGAAGCCGATGCCTCGGGTACTGCCGCCGATCTCGTTTGCGGCCGCGTCCGCCCGCGACTGATCGCGCCCGGTCACGATCACATCGCGGCCGCGGTCGGCGTAGGACCGCGCGAGCTCGCGCCCGAGCCCCTGCGTTCCGCCGACGACGACGACAGTGCCTGTTCCCATTAGCTGCCTCCTCCCGCGCCAAGTGATGAACGGGCTCGGCTCGCCGCAGCAGCCGAGCCCGAGCGATAACGACTAGACGGCTGCCACCCCCTGTGCTGCCCAGTCAGGTAGGAGCCCACCTCGCGACAGGATGTGGTTCCTCGACTCGTCGAGCTTCTGGAACACGGTGTCGAGATTCACGTCGAGGAGCTTCCCGTTGCGCTTGACCGCACGACCGGCGACGAACACCGAGTCGACGTTCGACGTGTCGGAGAAGACGACGATGGTTCCAACGGGATCGACCATCGGAGCCGTGTTGATCGCGTTGACCTTCAGAAGGACGATGTCCGCCTGCTTGCCGGGCGTAAGCGAACCGACCCTTTCCTCCATCGCGCAGGCGCGCGCACCCTCGATCGTGGCGAACTCGAGCACGTCGCGGTGCGTCAGGGTCGGCGCGAACGCGAGGTCGGGCGTGTCCGTGAAATACCCGATCCGGTCATGTACGAGCGCCGTGCGCATCTGCGTGAACATCTCGCCGGGGACGCTCGACACGACGTCGACGCTCAGCGATGGCCGGACGCCGCGCTCGAGCAGCCTGCTCGTCGGCGGCGGGCCGTGTCCCATGAGCATCTCGACGTACGGCGCAACCGAGGCGGTTCCCCCGGTCGAGGCGATGAGATCGAGCTCCTCGTCCGTCGAGTCGGTGCAGTGGATGTACGTGGTATCGGGGCCCAAGAGACCGAGGTCGTCCAAGTTCTTCACGTGGTTCACGTGGATCTCGTGGAGCCGCATGCCGACGTGCACGCTGATGCGGATGCCGAGATCGCGCGCCAGCTCCCAGTCGTGCTTGGCGACCTCGAAGTTCGAGTTGCCCGGAGCACGCGCCGCGAGCGCGAGCGTAACCAGCCCATCGTCGGACGAGAAGTACGTCTCGCGGATTCGGCGTATGTCCTCCGGGTGATCGAGCTCACTGAATGCCCACCACTCGCCGCCCGTCGGCACTCCGTGCGCGTAGATCGCCCGGATGCCCGCGTCCTTCAAGCCCTGGATCGCGGCGTCCGAGTGATCGGGCGTGTTGTTGATGTGCGACCAGTCGAGCAGCGTCGTCACGCCGCCGTTCAAAGCCTCGAGGGAGCCGGCGTAGTTGCCGATCCGGACGTCCTCGGGGCGATAGTGGCCGCCCACGCTGCCGAGCATCACCGCGAAGTAGTTGTCCAGCGTGCAACACGGCAAGATGCCGCGAACGGGCGTCTGCCATGTGTGCCGGTGCGTGTCGACGAACCCCGGCATCACGATCATCCCTCTTGCGTCGATCTCCTCCGCCTCGGACACCTCGAGGCCACGCCCGACCTCGACGATGACGCCGTCCTCGACGAAGACGTCGCCCGATGGAATGTCACCGACATCGGGATCCATCGAGACGACGAAGCCGTTGCGGATCACTAGCCGCTGCGAGCTCATGCTTATCTCCTTCGCTTGCTTACTCTCGTCCCCGCATGTACAGCGAGCATAAACGGCCGCCCGACGACGCGTCAACGCGCGGAAGAGTGCTGAGGCAGGCCATGGAGTCGGAGGGACGTCGCCCACCCCCGGTTGTCAAGTAGTAGTTGACACCCCCACCCACGTGCTCAAGAATGGGCTTCTGGTCGCGGCTCGCTCTTCACCGTTCTGCCGCTCTGCATCGGGCGGTCCGTGAGTTCCCCGGGAGACAGGGATCGGATCGCCGACGCCGCAACGTCGGGGCGTTCTGTGCAGGTCGTCGCAAGCGGCCTCGTCGCAGCGCGATTCCTCCCCATCTGGCTCGCGATGGCAGCGCTTCTCGTCATCGCCGCGCTCTTCGCACCGAGCACGCTGGAGAACACGTCGTGGTCCTACATCCTCCCGTACATGACGATTCTCGCGATCGCCGCGCTCGGGCAGATGCTCGTGGTCATGCAGGCAGGCATCGACCTTTCGACCGCCGGTGTGATCTCCCTTTGTGGGAACGTGCTCGTCGGTGTGAGCGTGGGTTCCGACCATGGTCTGCTGGTCGGGATCCTCGTCTGCGTCGGTATCGGGGCACTCGTAGGACTCGTGAACGGAATCCTCGTCGGGATCATCAAACTGAACCCGCTGATCGTCACGCTGGCGATCGGGCTGATCGTCCTCGCGTACAGCTCGAAGTACGCGCGCGAGACCACGATTTCGTTGCAGGTTCCGGAATCGCTCTCGTCATGGGCGTCGGACAAGTGGCTCGGCATCAGCACGGTCTTCTGGGCGGGCGTCGCGATCACACTCGCGGTCGCGCTCGTCCTTCGCTACACGACGGCCGGCCGACGCTTTCAAGCCGTCGGTGCGAATCCGAGGGCCGCCTGGATGGCCGGAGTGCACGTACGAACGCACGTCGTGTTCGCGTACACCGCGGCGGGCGCCCTCTACGGAGTCGCGACGATCTTGCTCGCGGGCGTGCGCATCAGCATCGACCCGGCATTCGGCGCCTCATATCTCCTCGCGCCCGTCGCGGCGGTTGTTCTCGCGGGCGCGGCGCTCTCGGGCGGACTGGCGAGCGCCACCTCGACCTGGATCGCAGCGCTCGCGCTTACGTTCCTGACGGAGATGCTGCTCATCTTCGGGCTCTCGGCGGCGCTCCAGTTCGTCGTGTTCGGCGCAGCGATCATCGTCGGGATGCTGGTCTCGGGAGACCGGGTCGCGTTGCTTCTGGGACGCTTTCTGCGGAGGATCGAAAACCGTGCCGCGGATGGCCCACGTACTGTCAACGAAATCACGAGCTGAGGCAGGCTCGAAAGGAGGCACGATGGAGGGTCGGAAGGATTCCGCGGTGTCGCGCAGGCGCCCGTTGGCAGCGGGCGTGCTGACACTGGTGCTACTCGGGGCGATGCTCGCGCTCGTCTCGACGAGCAGTGGTAACACCGCCAAGCCGCAGGCGTCGGCTCAGAAGCCGTCGGCGGTGATCAGCAGCGGGAAGGGGTTCGGCGAGGTCTACGCGGCCAAGGCGTCCACCCTGAAGCACACGCTCTTCAAGGCCAAGCTCATCCCGAAGCCTGGGATGGCGCGCAACATCGCGTTGGCCGGGCTTGGCCGAGCCGACAAGAAGGTCAACGAGGCCCTTGCGCTCAGGTGCTGGAAGAACAACGGATGCACCACCGGGACGGGCGGCAAGCTCCACGTCGCGTACATCGAGCAGTTCGGCGAGAACGTCTACCGCCAGATGTCGAAGATGGAGTTCATCCTCCAGGCGCTCACGTACAGGGAGGTCGGCAGGATCACGTACTCCAGCGCACGCGTCGACTTCAACAAGGCGTTCGCCGATTGGGACGCAGCGATCGCCCAGGGTGTCGACGTGATCGTCACCTATCCGGACTTCGGCGACGCCATGATCCCGGCGATGAAGAAGGCGACTGACGCCGGAATTCCCGTTGCGACGTATGCCTGGGGCTACGTCAGCGAGCCCGGCAAGAACTACTTGACGGTCGTCGGTGAGGACACCTGCGTGACCGGCAAGACGTACGCGTACATCATGAACAGCCGGGTCAAGTCGGGGAAGATCGCGTTCCTCGGCGGCTTCGCAGGGAATCCCCTCTCCGAGGGCTGGCAGAAGTGCGAGGCGCCTGCGCTCAGATCGAGCATCGACGTCGTCGCGAAGGAGCCGACGGACTGGAATCCGTCCAAGGTGCAGCAGGTCGTAGCCGGAATCCTCGCGAAGCATCCCGACATCAAGGGCTGGAGCTACGAGTACGGGCTCGGGATGGGACAGGGTGGCTACGCGGCGTACAAGGCCGCCGGGAAGCCGTTCCAGGGCGTCCTGACGTTCCGCACCGACGACGTCGGCATGGGCTGCCTCTTCAACCAGCTCAACGATCCGAAGCTCGAGATGTACTACACGAGCTCCTTCAACTCGCATATCCGCGTCGCCTTGACGGCCGGGATGATGAAGCTCAAGGGGGCGAAGATCCCGCCGACGATCGTGTTCCCGATCGAGATGCAGAACCAGCGGAAGCGTGACTCCTGCGTCAAGGGCTACCCGCAGGAGGCTTCAGCGACGTCGCTGATCCCGTTGAGCCTGCTCAAGAAGATGTATCCGTCGTAGAAGGAAGCGGAAGCAGAAGAAACAGGAGAGATGTCGACTCCCGGGCCCGCAAGGGGAACAATGTTCCCCTTGCGGGCCTTCTTCAAGAACACGCGGGGAATCTTCGGTTTCGTGCGTGGGACGGAGGTGGGCCCGTGAGCTCCGCCCCCGTCGTGCTCGCGCTTCGGGGCGTCTCCAAGGCGTACGGCGCGGTGCAGGCGCTGCGCGAGGTGAGCGTCGACTGCCGTGCAGGAGAGATCCACGCGCTCGTGGGGGAGAACGGGTCCGGGAAATCGACCCTGCTCGGGATCGCCAGCGGCTTCCTCGCTCCCGACGAGGGCACCGTCGTGGTGGGCGAGACCGAGCGCCGGCGAGTTTCTCCCGCCGAGAGCCGCAGGCTCGGCCTCGGCATCGCCTATCAGACGTACTCGCACGTGTTGCACCTGTCGGTGGCCGAGAACCTCTACCTGGCTGCGCCGCAGGAGGGACGCCCGACGTACGGCCGCATGGATGGATGGGCCGCCGACCGGCTGGCCGAGTTCGACCTCGACATCTCGCCGACCGCGCCGACGGGGACGCTCTCGCTCGCGGAGCGACAGCTCCTCGAGGTCGTCAAGGCACTGCTCGCCCAGCCCACGGTGTTGCTCCTCGACGAGCCGACGACGGCCCTCGGGCCCGAGGACGTCGACCATCTGCACGCGCTGGTGCACGAGCGCAGTCGCGCCGGCGTCGGGATTCTCTACGTCAGCCACCGGCTGCCCGAGGTCCTCGACATCGCCGATCGGATCAGCGTTCTTCGCGACGGCGTGAGCCAGGGGACTTTCGAGGCCGCCTCGATGTCGGAAGAGAGCCTGGTCGCTCTCATGATCGGGAGGCCGCTCCAGCTCGCCTTTCCGGAGCGCCACGCGCGTGAGGCGGAACGCGAGGTGCTCCTCGCGGTCTCGGGACTACGGGGCGATCGGTTCGGGCCGATCGACCTCGAGGTGGCAAGCGGCGAGATCGTCGGAATCGCGGGCGCGGAGGGCAACGGGCAGGTGCAGTTCCTCCGGGCGCTTGCCGGAGCAGAACGAGCAACGGGGACAGCGACCTGCGACGGGAAGCCGCTCGACTCGAGCTCACCGCTCGGACCGCTCCGCGCAGGGGTCGTGCTGCTGAGCGGCGACCGCGCATCCGAGTCGCTCTTCCCCGTGCTGAGCGTACGAGCGAACGCGACGATCCAGGTGCTCCGGCGGCTCGGAGTCCTCGGGCTCCTGAGCCGCAGACGTGAGCGGCGCACGGTGGACGATCTCGTGCGGCGCCTCAGCATTCGAACCGCGTCGATCGAGCAGCCCGTGCAGACGCTCTCGGGCGGCAATCAGCAGAAGGTCTCGCTGACGCGACCGTTCCTGCGCGGAGACGTCAAGGTGATTCTGGCCGAGGAGCCGACCCAGGGCGTCGACGTCGCCGCGCGGTTCGACATCTACGGTGCGTTGCGGGAAAAGGCGAAAGAGGGTGTCGCGACGATCGTCAAGTCGAGCGACCCGCTCGAGCTCGCCGGCCTCTGCGATCGGGTCGTCGTGATGTCGCGCGGACAGATCGTCGACGAGATCCCCGGCGACGAGCTCGGGGAACGCCGGATTGTCGAAGCGATCGTCGGTTCGCCGACCCGTGCCAGAGAGCAAGCGACCGGAAGCCCCGAGGAGTCGGCGTGAGAATCGGCAGGTTCAGTGGCGTGTTGCCGCTCGCCCTGATGGCGGTCCTCATCTTGGCGGTAGGCGCGTTCACGAGCGTCCGCCAAGACGCGTTCCTCACCAGCTTCAACATCAACAACCTGCTTCTCCTGACGATGCCGCTCGCTCTCGTCTCGCTGGGCCAGACCTGCGCGCTGCTCGTCGGCGGCTTCGACGTCTCGGTGTCGGCGCTCATGACGTTCTGCGTCGTGATCGCCTCCTACACGATGACGTTCGACACGTCGGGGTGGGCGCTGCTTCCCGGGGGTCTGGCGGTGATCGCAGTGGGATTGGCGACGGGAATCTTCAACGCCGTAATCATCTGCGTGCTGAAGCTTCCGTCGATCATCGCGACGCTCGGGACCTTCAGCATCCTCCAGGGCGCGTCGCTCCTCCTTCGGGATCATCCAGAAGGCCCCATCTCGAGCGACGTCGTCAGCGGCCTGACGAAGAGCGTCAGCTTCGTCCCGATTGCCTTCGTCGCTGTCGTGGTCCTCGCCGTGCTCGGGGATGCATGGTTGTATCGGACGCGCACGGGGCTGGCGCTGCGGGCAGTCGGCCTCGACGAGACGTCCTCGCGCCGTCTCGGAATGGCAACCGGCCGCATGGTGTTTCTCGCGTTCGTCGCGTGTTCGGTGTTGGCGTCGCTCGCGGGCTTCTACCTCGCGGCCCAGGTCCAGATCGGTTCGCCCCTCATCGGCAACTTCGGGCTCGAGAGCATCGCCTGTGCCGTCCTCGGCGGCGCCGCGCTCTCCGGCGGGAGAGGCTCATTCGTGGGCGCGCTGCTCGCGGCGCTCTTCCTCTCGCTGATCGACAACGTCTTGCCGCTCTTCCACCAGCCGACCGAGTACGCCGAGATAACGACTGGCGGGTTGATCCTCCTGGCGCTCCTCCTCTACCAGGCTCCCGATCTCGTCGCACGGCTTCGCACGAGCATGGGAGGCGTCGGCCGCCTGCGGACGCGCTGAGGGGACGCCCCGACGGCCTGAGGGGTTACTCGCCCGCCCCGGGTGACGGTGGAGCGATACTCACGCGTGGATCTGCTTCCCGGCCGACGACGACCCAGATCGCGTGCACGGGCTCGTCGCCGA
>DASTEM010000217.1:0-4827 GCA_035709545.1 Gaiellaceae bacterium
TACGCAACCGCAATAGACTCGACGCGATGCGCGTACTCCTCGTCGGCTCCGGCGGCCGTGAGCACGCACTCGCCTGGAAGCTCGCGCAATCCTCGGCGCTGACCGAGCTGCACGCTGCGCCGGGAAACCCTGGAATCGCGCGACTTGCCGACTGCCATCCGATCCGTGCCGAGGACGCGGAGGGGCTGCTGGGTCTCGCGCGGTCGTTGGACATCGAGCTCGTCGTCGTCGGCCCGGAGGTCCCGCTGGTCTTGGGGCTCGCCGACGTTCTGCGGCGGTTCGGGATCCCGGTCTTCGGCCCGGGAAAGAGGGCGGCGGCGATCGAGGGCTCGAAGTCCTTCGCGAAGGAGGTCATGGCGGCTGCCGGCGTGCCGACGGCGACGCAGCTCGCGATTGCCCGGCCGCCTTGCGTCGTCAAGGCGGACGGGCTTTCTGCTGGGAAGGGCGTACACGTCTGTCGGACGCAGGAGGAGCTCGATGTCGCGTTGCGCACATTGGGCTCACCCGGGGACAAGGTCGTGTTCGAAGAGCTTCTCGAGGGAAGCGAGGTCTCGCTGTTCGCCGTCTGTGACGGGCAAGACGTCCTCCCACTCGTCTCCGCGCAGGACTACAAGCGAGCCCGTGACGGCGACGAGGGGCCGAACACGGGCGGGATGGGCGCATATGCGCCGGTTCCGGGCATGGGGCCGGCGGAGGTTGAGCAGCTCGTGGCGACCATTCACCGGCCGGTGCTCGCCGAGCTGGATCGACGGGGTGCGGCGTTCGTGGGCCTGCTGTACGCGGGACTGATGTTGACCGAGGACGGGCCTCGGGTTCTCGAGTTCAACTGCCGCTTCGGGGATCCGGAGACACAGGCCATGCTTCCTCTCCTCGAGGGGGACTTACTCGAGGTACTGGCCGCGGCTGCGTCGGGGGAGCTCGGTGGCTCGTTGAATGCCGGTCGCGGGGCGGCGGTGACCGTTGTCCTGGCGGCGGAGGGGTATCCCATGACTGGAGATCGGGGAACCCCGATCTCGGGCATCGACGAGGCGGAAGCGACCGGGGCGCTCGTATTCCATTCCGGAACGGCGCTTCACGGTGAGCAACTCGTGACGAACGGCGGGCGGATCCTGGGCGTAACAGGGCTTGGCGCGACCGTCTCCATCGCGAGAGATGCGGCGTACGCCGCCGCGAGCCACGTCGAGTTCGCCGGCAAGCAGTACCGCACGGACGTCGCCCAGTCTGCAGTCGATGGTCGTACGCCGGGGAATGCTGCGCCTTCCGTGGCCTGACATCGCTCGGCTTGCGGGGCCACCCCTCGCCTCCACCCACCTTTGAGCCTATCCAGGAAGGTGGGACGAGTGGTGATCGGGAGCGTGCCGAGAGCGTGACAACTCGCCCACAGGTACGCGGACTAGAATCGAAGCAGTGATCTCCCGCTACGCCAGACCGGCCATGGCGCGCGTCTGGTCGGAGGAGGCAAAGCTCGAGCGTTGGCTGGCAGTCGAGCTGGCCGCGCTCGACGCGTGGGCTCGAATCGGGGTCGTGCCGGCCTCTGCGGCTCGGGCGGTTCGTGACCGTGCTCGAGCGCCGAGCGTCGAACGGGTTGCCGAGCTCGAACGGCTGACGAACCACGACGTCGCGGCGTTCGTCGACGCGGTCTCCGCGAACCTCGGTTCAGACGGCCGGTGGCTGCACTACGGCCTCACGTCGTCCGACGTGCTCGACACCGCGCTCGCACTCACGGTCCAAGAGGCCGGGCAGCTTCTGCTCGAAGGAATCGAGCGCGCGTTTACCGCCGTGGCCGCGCGCGCGGAGGAGCACAGCGACACGCTGACCATCGGGCGCACACACGGTGTCCACGCCGAGCCGACGACGTTCGGGCTGAAGCTCGCAGGCTGGGCATTCTCACTCGCGCGGGACCGTGACCGCATGGAGCGCGCGCTTGCCGGAATGCGCGTGGGAAAGCTGTCGGGTGCGGTCGGGACGTACGCAAGCACGACTCCCGAGGTGGAGCGAATCGCATGCGAGGCGCTGGGGCTGGAGCCGGCGCCGAGCTCGACGCAGATACTGCAGCGCGACCGTCACGCCGAGCTGCTCTCGGCACTCGCGCTCGTCGCGTCCTCGCTCGATCGCTTCGCGCTCGAGATCCGGCACCTCGCGCGAACGGAGGTGCGCGAGGCGGAAGAGCCGTTCGCGCACGGTCAGAAGGGCTCTTCGGCGATGCCACACAAGCGCAATCCGGTCGTGTCCGAGCGGATCTGTGGGCTCGCGCGTGTGGTTCGAGGCTACGCCCTCGTCGGCCTCGAGAACGTTGCCCTCTGGCACGAGCGCGACATCTCGCATTCATCCGCCGAGCGTGTCGTCCTGCCCGATGCCTTTCTCGTGGTCGACTACATGCTCGACCGCTTCGCTTGGCTCGTCGAAGGGCTCGTCATTCGCCCTGAGCGGATGCGAGCCAACCTCGAGGCGACCGGCGGGCTGTTCTTCAGTCAGAGGCTGCTGTTGGCGCTCGTCGAGTCGGGGCTCGACCGAGACACCGCATATCGTGCCGTCCAGCGGCATGCGATGCGGGCGTGGGACGAGGGCCTCGACTTCCGCGATCTCGTTCGTCGCGACACTGAGATCGCGGACCGGGTCGACCTACGTGAGGTCTTTGACACGCGCGCGTTCACGCGCCACGTGGATTCGGTCTTCGCTCGGCTTCGAGCTCTCGTCGCGGAGCGGGAGGTGGTGAGCGCATGACGGTCGACGCGGTCCACATAGCTAGCGGCAAGGTCCGGGAGATCTACGCGCTTGGAGAGGACACGCTCGCACTTGCGACAAGCGATCGGATCTCCACCTTCGATGTCGTCCTCCCGACGCCCATCCCCGACAAGGGACGGGTGCTGACCGGGCTGTCGGCGTTCTGGTTTGCCCGAACGCGCGGGATCGTGCCGAACCATTTCCTCGAGCTCCGCAGCGACGGGCGAACGATCGTCTGCCGGAAGCTCGACATGCTCCCCATCGAGTGCGTTGTGCGCGGGTATCTCGCCGGGTCTGGATGGAGCGACTACCGACGAACCGGAGCCGTGTGTGGCCATCGGCTGCCCGCTGGGCTCGAGGAGTCTGCGCGGCTTCCGGAGCCGATCTTCACCCCTGCGACGAAGGCGAAGGAGGGGCACGATCTCAACATCGACGAGGCCGCAGCAGCGAGTCTCTGTGGACCGGAGCGCTACCACGCCGCGAGGCGGGCGTCAGTCGAGCTGTATGGGTTTGCGTCGGCATATGCTGAGGCGCGCGGCATTATCCTCGCCGACACGAAGTTCGAGCTCGGCGTCGACGGCGAGGGAACAGTCGTGCTCGGGGACGAAGCGCTCACACCGGACTCGTCTCGGTTCTGGCCCGCCGACGAGTACGAGCCCGGGCGGCCGCAGCCGTCGTTCGACAAGCAGTTCGTCCGGGACTGGTGCGAAACGACTGCATGGGACAAGACGGCGCCCGGGCCAGAGCTCCCCGACCACGTCGTGGCGGGGACCCGGGCGCGCTACATCGAGGCGTTCGAGCGGCTGACCGAGATCTCGTTCGCGGACTACCTCGTGCGACCAGACGTCGTCCTATGAGAGCGACGGTGCTGGTTCGGCCGAAGCAGGGCATTCTCGATCCGCAGGGCGACGCGGTCAGGCACTCGCTGCACAAGCTCGGCTTCGAAGTCTCCACCGTCCGTGTGGGGCGCGTGATCGACCTCGAGCTCGAGGCGGCGGACGGCAACGAAGCACTCGCCACGATCGAGCGCATGTGCGCGGACCTGCTCGCGAATCCCCTCATCGAGAGCTGCGAGATCCAGATCAAGAGCGTATGAGCGATCGCCCTCTTGTTGCCATCGTCGTGTTTCCCGGTTCGAACGACGATCGCGACGCGGCGTGGGCAATTGGAGCAATGGGCGGGGAGCCCGCACTCGTGTGGCACGAGGAGCCCGAGCTCCCGGCCGGCACGGGTGCCGTCGTCTTGCCCGGTGGTTTCTCATACGGTGATTACCTGCGGACCGGCGCGATCGCGAGCCTCGCGCCCGTCATGGACGCGGTCCGCCGCTTTGCGAACGGTGGTGGCCCGGTGCTCGGGATCTGCAACGGGTTCCAGATTCTCTGCGAGTCGCGCCTGCTTCCAGGTGTTCTACGTCCTAATCGACAACTCGAGTTCGTGTGCCGAGACGTGCGAGTTCGGGTCGAGAACGAGGACACGCTCTTCACGCGCCGCTGCACCGCCGGCCAGGAGCTCGTCATCCCCGTCAAGCACGGCGAAGGGGCCTGGTATGCGGACGAGGGAGCGTTCGTCCAGCTCGCGGCGCGCGGGCAGATCGTGCTCAGGTACGACGAGGACGTGAACGGGGCGCTCGGCAACGTCGCCGGCGTCGTGAACGAGGCGGGAAACGTCATGGGCCTCATGCCCCATCCCGAGCATGCGGTCGACCCGTTGCTCGGCTCCGCCGACGGAGGGCTTCTGCTGGCCGCGCTCGTCGATGCCGCAGCGGCCCACGCTCTCGTCGAAGCGTGACGTCGTGTTCGAGCGCGGTCGCAGCGGTCGCGGTCGGCGTCACGATCCCCGGCCGGAACGCACGCCCACAAGCCGAACCGCAGTCCGCATGACTGCATTCCCGCCACGCGGGAGCTAACCCAGCCCAAGAGCCTCCTTCAGAACGGGCGCGCGCTCGAGCGCCGCCCGCAGTCGCTCGAGATCGCGCGCCCGCATCGTCACGGGACCGCGGCGGGCCGATCCCGCAGTCGTGTACGCGTAGCGGATGAGACGCTCGCCGCTTCGCGTCTCGAGAAGCTGGACGACGACGGAGAATCGCTTGTCGCCGGCGCGCTG
>DASTEM010000218.1:0-9001 GCA_035709545.1 Gaiellaceae bacterium
CGGCGTCGACGTCCAGCCCGACGACGGAGTTCCCCTCGATGAAGTGCTGCGTCAGCGCTCCCGAGCGGCAGCCCAGGTCGAGCACGCGCTTCCCGCGTCCGATCGCGGCGACGAAGAGCGGAATGCGCTCGGGGACGAAGATGAAGTCGCCTTCAGCGCGTCGCTCTCGGTGATGCCGTTCGTAGCGCTCGGAGAGCTCGTCGGTCACGCGGAGGCGACGGCGGCCTCGTGCCCGAGTGACGCGATCGTCCGCCGCAGCCCGTCTTCGAGCTCGATCTCGGGCTCCCACCCGAGGATCTGCTTGGCGCGGGTGATGTCGGGCTGCCGAACCTGGGGATCGTCGACCGGAAGCGCCTCGTAGACGATCTCGCTCGACGAGCCGGTGAGCCGGACGATCGTCTCGGCGAGCTCGAGCAGCGTCTTCTCATCCGGGTTGCCGAGGTTGACGGGCAGATGCTCGTCGGATTCGGCGAGGAGGATGATCCCGCGAATGAGATCGTCGACGTAGCAGAAGCTTCGTGTCTGCGAGCCGTCGCCGAAGACCGTCACGGGCTTTCCCGCGAGCGCCTGGCGGAGGAACGTCGGGATCGCGCGTCCGTCGTTCGCTCTCATTCGACTCCCGTAGGTATTGAAGATGCGAACGATCGCGGTGTTCACGCCCTGCTGGCGGTGGTACGCCATCGTCAGCGCCTCCGCGTAGCGCTTCGCCTCGTCGTACACGCCGCGGGGGCCGATCGGGTTGACGTGACCCCAGTACGCCTCGGTCTGCGGATGCACCTGCGGGTCGCCGTAGACCTCGCTCGTCGAGGTGAGGAAGAAGCGCGCCCGCTTGACCTTCGCAAGACCGAGCGAATGATGCGTTCCGTACGAGCCGGTCTTCAGCGAGTGCAGCGGCATCCGCAGGTAGTCGATCGGGCTCGCGAGAGCGGCGAGGTGGTAGACGAAGTCGATGGGCTCGTCCACGGTCATCGGCTCGATCACGTCGTGGTTCACGAACGTGAACCGGTCGTCTCGCAGGTGGTCGATGTTCTCGAGCGTCGAGACGACGAGGTTGTCGACGCAGATGACGCGGTGGCCGCGCTCGAGCAACGCCTCGCAGAGATGGCTGCCGAGGAAACCGGCGCCGCCGGTGACGAGGGACGTTGGCATGCGGCGATGGTATCGGCGGTGGCGGCCGGTTACGTGAGCCAGTTTTCGACGCGAAGCCCAGGTACCCGCTCGAAGTGACGCACGTTGCCCGTGATGAGAGTGAACTCACGGGCGACGCAGATCGCAGCTATCCGCAGGTCCGCGTCCTCGAGGCGTTGCCCGCCCGCCTCGAGCTCGACTCGAATCTCCGCGTACGTGCGGGCTGCTGCCTCGTCAAAGTCCGCGATTTGAATCTCGCCGGCGACAAAACGTTCGATGTCGCGCTCGAGTCCCTTGCTGCGGCGCTTCCACGCCCCGTATAGCAACTCACCCACCGTGATCGACGTTGTGAACTGCAACGCCGGGTCGAGCGTTCCGAGCCGGCGACCCAGCTGCGGCGGTCCTCCGCCGGGCCGCATGATCGCGCTTGCCACGTCTGTGTCGAGACAGATCAAACGTCGTCGAAGTACGGCATCGGACGTGGCGGATACTCCTTGCGGGAGGCGACGACGCGCTGCATCTCCTCGTACCACTCGTCGGCTCCCTCGACGCCCTCGAGGATGCCCCACAGGGCCATGAAGCCCCGCTTTTTGGGCTGCTCGTCCTGCGCGGGAACGTCGTCCGGAGGGACGAGAGCCAGGACTGGCTTCCCCCGACGCGTAACGACGAACCGGTCGCCGCGACCGACGCGGTCGATCAGCTCGGAGAATCTGCGCTTGGCGTCCGCAACGCTCACCTGTTCAGTCATGATGACATCCTGGCATCCAGATGTCATCGTGTCCACTGGAGACGCGTTCCAAGCGGAGGACTGTGGAAGTGAGGCGAGAGGGGACGGGCCAGTCCCTCTCGCCTCAGTCGAGCTCTCTCCCCTATCGCCGACTAGGCGTAGACGCGAGCCATGACTCTGGTGAGATCTCGCGCAGGATGAACTCGTCGTAGCCGAACAGTGTCGCGCTGATCGACGAGATCAACCGCGCCCCGTCGAGCGGGGTGAGATACCCCTTCTCGACCGAAAGCCTCACCTCTTTCAAGAGGCGCTCGCCGACCTGCCACTTCGGCTCGATCGTCGGTCCGAACTCGCTCGGCTTCATCGAAGCGAACTGCTGGACCATCGAGTGCGTTACCGTCGCTGCCATTCGATACCTCCTCGGCTGGTGGACGGTTACGGCGTTCAGACTGCGACATGAGTGCGGGTCTGGTCAAGTCCGCCGCTCGCAATTTCCGGGTTTTGCAGCCTCTTTCTTTACAGGATTCTTACCCGGAGACGACGCTCAGCGCAGGTCCTTGTTCGCCCCTGTGGGCTACCGATTGTCCTCTGGATCAGCCCCTGGGCAGCGAATGGGATGGCTTGAACCCTTCGTCCAAGAAGTCGAGGCGGCCGGTTGTTGGCATTCAGATGTCCCGTGTCCACTTCGGACGAGCCCGGAGCGGTTGCGCGGAACACCCGCCAGTACCCGACTGATTAACCGCGGTTTCCTTGTCAACGACGTCGATCTCGTTCATCCTCGAGCTGGCCATGTGGCGCCGGGCTGCCTTCCCGCTCTCACTTGCGGCCGCGGCGGCGGCAGCGGCGCTCGCCGCGTCCAGCCTCTCGGCCGCGCCGGTCGTACGGGAGCAGCTCGCCCCAATCTTTCCCGGCGGCCCCAACTACGGCATCGGCTGCAGCATCAGCCATCGCTCGAATGACGACCCGATCGTGTTCCCGCGCCAGCCAGGCCGCTCGCACAACCACACGTTCATCGGTAACACGACGGTCAACGCCTGGTCGACGCCGGCGTCGCTGCGCGGTGGGGAAACCAGCTGCTCGGACGCAGGTGACTCGTCCGGCTACTGGGTCCCGAGCCTCTTCGTCGACCGGCAGGCGGTCCTTCCCATCGCTGCGATCGTCTTCTACGTGAAGCGCTCGAACGCCAGGCCCGCAACGCTGCCGCGAGGACTCGTCATGATCGCGGGAAACGCCGCCGCACGCGGCCCGCAACCCAAGAGCATCGTCGGGTGGAACTGCGGTGACGTTGGTGCAGAGCCGACCTTTTCCCGCGTCCCTGCGTGCGGGGCAGACCAGATGCTCCAGCTCCGGGTCACGTTCCCGAACTGCTGGAACGGTCGGACCCTAGACAGCGGCGACCACAAGCGGCACATGAAGTACCCGTCGCGCGGGCGCTGTCCGGCATCGCATCCCGTCGCCCTCCCCGGGCTCGTCCTCGTCGTGCTCTACCCGCCCGTACCGCTCGGGGCGCAGGTCGCAACGGGCCACTTCGGAGCTCACGCCGACTTCATGAACGGCTGGAACGTGGACGTGCTGTCCCGAATCCCCCAGGAGACGAGATAGCTCCCGACGAGACGCATCTCAGCGGAGGTCCTTGTTCGCCTCCATGTCGAACCACATGGCGAAGAGCGTCATCTGGACGCCCGCGATGAGCAGGACTGCGACGAGCACAATCGTCGGCGTCGTGATCTGGTTCCCCGCGATCCTGAGCACCGCTTCGATGACTCCGAGAATCAACCCCGCGAGCGTCATCACGACGCCGAAGGAGTAGAAGAACACGAGCGGGTGAAAGTCGCGGATCACGTACTTCTGACCCATCCGCCACCAGAAGGCCTTGAACAGGAGCCACGAGATTCGTGGGACGACGGAGCGGAGCTTGATGCCCGACCGCTCGCCGACGTCGTAGATCGGACGCGAGGGCAGGTCACGCACGCGCGCGCTCTGCACGTTGAGATGGACGAGCAGGTCGTTGGGAAAGCCGTAGCGCGGGTACAGCCGGTCGAGATCCAGACGGCGGAGCGCTGCCAACGAAAGCGCCGTATACCCGGCCTGCGAATCGGCGACGTGCCAGTAGCCCGAGGCGATCTTCGTCAAAAGCGAGAGCACCGCGTTGCCGAGATACCGCGTTCGTGGAATCACTTTCCAAGCTTCCCCGGAGACGAGCCTGTTCGCCTTCGCGTACTCGACCTCGCCGCGGGCAACAGGCTCGACGAGGCTGTGGAGCTCAGCCGGGTCCATTTGGTTGTCCGCTGCCATAACGCACGTCACGCCGGCTTCGTCCTCAAGCGCCTGGCGGTAGCCGGTCACGATCGCCGCACCTACGCCCGAGTTCCTCTCGTGCTGAATCAACAGCACGCGCGGATCGCCGACCGCCTCGACCGCTGCGGAGGTTCCGTCATGCGACGCGTCGTCGACGACGTAGATCTTGTCGACGAACTCCGGAATCCCGCGGATCGTCTCGCCGACGAGGCGCTCCTCGTCGAACGCGGGCACGACGACCGCGACCCGCTTGCCCACGAGCATCAGGCGCCGCGTCGGCGAGCCGCGATCGGGTCCGTGACGAGCGCTGCGATCGCGCCGGCGAGAAGCCCGATCAGCGCGCCGACGAGCAGCGACGTCCGGCTCGAGCGCGCCGTCGTCTTGCTCGCCGCCGCAGGCTCGACGACTCGACTCGACTCAACGCTCTCGGCGAGGTTCAGCAGCTGGCGCGCCTCGAAAAGATCGTCCTGGAGGGCGGCGCGACGCACGTCCGCAGTCGTGATCACCGCGTTCAGGTTGGCGGTGACGAGAAGTCTCTGATCGAGAGGCAGCGAGCGGTCGGCGAGAATCGCCGCCTGCTGCTCCTGCGCGGACACGATGCGCTCGTTGACCGCTTCCAGCTGCGCCTCGCTCGTGACGACCTGCTGCTTCAGGAGCGCGGTCTTCTCGGTCACGAAGATCGACACACGCTCCACGACGTGCTCGGCGAGCTCGTCCGCGGCCTGCTCGACTCGCACGGGGCCCGAGCCCTTTACCGCGATCTCTACGAGCGGGTTGATTCCGCGGACCTGCCCGGCGGCAACGAGCTCCCGTGTCGAGATCGAGGAGCGAAGCTGCGACACCGGAATGCCGGTCGCCTGGGAGACTTCTTTGAGCACCGACTCGGAGCGAACGATATCCCCGACGGTACGGGGATTAGTGGCGAGACTCTGGATCTGCCCGCCGCCGAGCGGTGCGAACGGCTGGCCGAGATAGACGATCGTCTGCGCGCGCCAGACCGAGCCGCCGGACACAGCAAGCGCGATACCCACGACCGCACCCACGAGCAGGCCGCCGATGGGGAGCCACCACCGAACTTTCAAGCGCAGCCAGGCGGACGAGAGATCGACTTCCTGCTCGTCCTCCAGCCCCGAAGCCGTGTGGACGTCCGTCATGCGGCCGCGACCCTATCAGCGGCCCAGCGCCATTGAGCCGCGAGGCCCTCCTCGAACGACGTCGTAGGCGCCCACCCGATCTCGTCCCGGATTCTCGAGGTGTCGGCCGCAGTTCTCCGCGGATCTCCCTCGCGCCGCGGCGAGCGGACGATCTCGAGCTCGCGGCCGGCGATCCTCCCGAGTGCCTCGATCGCCCGGAGCATGGAAACCTCCTCGCCGCCGCCCACATTGACGGTCGAGCCGGAGCTACCCCGCTCCATGACGCCGATCGTCGCCTCGACCGCGTCGTCGACGAACGTGAAGCTGCGCGACTGCGTTCCGTCGCCGAGGAGCTCGAAGGGGCGATTCTCGGCAAGGCTGCTAACCATTTTCGCGAAGGCCATGTCCGGCCGCTGACGGGGTCCGTAGATCGTGAAGTAGCGCACCGTGACGACGTCGAGGCCGAACTCCTGCCGGTACGCCTGAGCCAGGTGCTCGGCGGCGAGCTTGGTGATGCCGTACGGCGAGAGCGGCCGTGGCACGGTGTCCTCAGGCGTCGGATAGGACGCGGCATCCCCGTAGATCGACGAGGACGACGTAAACACCGTCCGCGTCCGGGCCTGGACTGCCTCCTCGAACAGCCGCTGGCTTGCGAGGATGTTCTGGCGAACGTAGACGGGGAACACACTGCCGAAGCTCTTGACGCCCGGCTGCCCGGCGAGGTGGAAGACCCCGTCGACGCCGTCGAGGTCGAGCGCGTCCTCCACGAGGTCGATCCTCTCGACCGGGAGTCCTCGCGCGTTCTCCTCCTTCAAAGCCGAGTCGTAGTAGTCCGTGAAAGCGTCCCAGCCGGTCACATCGTGCCCCCGGTCGAGGAGCGTGCGCAGGAGCTGCGAGCCGATAAACCCGGCGGCGCCGGTGACGACGAAGCGCATAGCCCGGGAATGCTAGGGGAGAGGTGTCAGCGGGCGCAGCGAGCCGTCACCGTCGGGCTCCAGGCAGACCTCCGAGAAGAAGCGTGTCATGTAGAGGCCCTCCTCGAACTCGCCGAGTCTCGGCTCCGGGCTCTCGCCCCGGGCAAGGGCAAGCGCGAGCTCCGGGTAGCGGCTCCCGGAGGCCAGCGGCAACGGAAATCCGCCGCCGAAGCGGGTGTTGACGTCCGTCACGGGAAGGCCCCCGTCCGGCTCGCGAAAGCACTGGATGTTGGCAGGCCCTTTGATCCCGACGGTCTCGGCGACCCCGGCGCCGTGCTCGATCAGCTCGCGATCCTGGATCGACGCGCCTTTGATCGACTCCCCGCCCTTCGAGAGCAACATCGTCCGCGGAATGGCGTTCAGGCAGCGGCCGTCCATGTCGCTGAACACGTCGATGGAGAACTCCTCGCCCAGGCAGCGCTCTTGCACGAACGAGCGCGCGATCGTATAGCGGAGGAAGAACTCCAGCTGCTCCGCGTCGTCCGCTCGGTAGATGTGACGCGAGCCGAATCCCTCGCGAGCCTTGACGAGCAACGGGTAGCGCGCGTCGGCCGGCACGTCGTCAGGCAGCCAGCTTCGAGGCGACGGGATCCCGTGCTCGACGAAGAACTGATGCGCCTCGAGCTTGTCGGACATGCGGGCGCACACATCCGCGTCGGGGAGCAGTAGCAGCGCAGGTGCGAGGTCGTCCCGCGCGCGGGAAAGCACCAGATGATCGAGGTCGTTCAGCGGCACGATGAGACGAACGTCGTGCTCGCGGACGAGCGCTGCGAGCGCCGGCACGTAGGCCGGGTCCGCGATGCGCGGGACGATCGCACGGAGATCGGCGTGGTAGAGCGCCGGTGCGAGCGGATCGGCGTCGGCGCCGAGCGCAACGGCTCCAGCAGCCCGGAACGCCCTGACAATGTCGACGCGCTGGCCCGCGCACGTGAAGAGGACGACCATCGAGCGAAGAGCGTACTCGTGGAAACATCGACACTGACTTGGCACGAGTCGCCCTTGACACGAATCGGTGTCTGACACCGACTACACCGACTAACGTGGCGGGTCGTGTCCAACCGACCGATCCGCATCCTGCGCGTCATCGCCCGCCTGAACATGGGCGGGCCGGCGATTCACGTCGCCAACCTCGCCGCCGGTCTCGAGACGCGCGGGTACCACACGACGCTCGTCGCGGGCAGTCTCGCCCGCGGTGAGGACTCGATGGATTTCCTCGCAGAACGGCTCGGAGTCGACGTGGTGAGCGTTCCCGAGCTCCAGCGAGAGGTCTCGGTCTTGCATGACGCGCGGTCGGTGCGACACATGACGGCGCTCATCCGCCGCGAGAGACCGCACATCCTGCACACGCACACGGCGAAGGCGGGCGCGATTGCCCGCGCGGCGGCGCTCCTCGCTGGCGACGCGCGTCCACCGATCGTGGTCCACACCTTCCACGGCCACGTTCTCAAGGGGTACTTCGGGCCTGCGCGCACCGCTTTCTTTCGCCAGGTGGAGCGGAGCCTCGCTCGCAGCTCCGACGTGCTCGTCGCGGTGAGCCCGGAGGTCCGGGACGAGCTCGTCGAGCAGGGCGTCGCCCCGCGGGACAAGTTCGCCGTGATCCGCCTCGGCATCCCCCTCGAGGACCGGCTCGGAGGCGAGACCGCGGATCTCGACTACCGACAGCTGTACGGGATCCCGCGCGGCGCGTTCGTGATCGGCTGGGTGGGGCGTATGACCGGCGTGAAGGACACCGGCGCGGTTCTCGAGATCGTGCGGGCGACGCGCGAACGGGGCGTCGACGCCGTGTTGTGCATGGTCGGAGACGGTCCCGACCGCGGTCGGCTCGAGCAGCTCGCCCACGATCTCGGCATCGCGCGCGCGACCTACTTCGCGGGCTACCAGTCGGACGTTGCCGGTTTCTACCGCCTCTTCGACGCGTTCGTGCTGCCGTCGGTGAACGAAGGCACGCCGGTGAGCGCGATCGAGTCGCTCGCGTCCGGGACGCCCGTCGTCGCAAATCGCGTCGGCGGAGTTCCCGATGTCGTGCGAGACGGAGTGGACGGCTTCCTCGTCGAGCCCGGAGACACCGAGAGCGCGGCGGACCGGCTCGCGCAGCTTGCCGCCGATCCGAGGCTCAGGACTCGCCTCGGGAAGACAGGGAGGAGGAACGTGTTCGAGCGCTACTCGGTCGCACGCCTGGTGGACGACGTCGACCGGCTCTACCGGTCGCTGCTCGCCGCCAAGGGCATCGCGCACTAATCGTCGGCAAGCACTTCGCGAATGAGGTGCCGCGCCACGTCCGCGAACGCAGGGTTCGTCTCGACGTAGTAGGGCAGAGCGATGAGCCCAATCGACAGCGCCCATCCGCGCCCTCGTCCCCAGGTCGCGTCGTCGACACCCAGCCGGGCTCGGAAGACGTCCCTTGCCGCCGCGGGAAGTACGCCCCACGCCGGAATGAGATCGCATGCGGGATCGCCGATTCCTACACAGCTGAAGTCGAGCAGGCCGGTGAGCCGGCCCTCTCGTACGAGCAGGTTCCCGGGCAGGAGGTCACCGTGGATCCAGACTGGCTGCCCCTGCCACTCGGGCAGCCGGAGGGCCGCGTCCCAGGCGGCGGCCGGCGTCTCGGTGTCGATCGTCTCGCCGAGGTCCGCGAGCGCGGCCCGCGTCTCCTCGTCCCTGGCCGACAGTGGCAGACCCCGGTGCGTCGCAGGGCCTGTAACGTCGATCCGGTGAAATGAGCGAACCAACTCCGCCAGCTC
>DASTEM010000219.1:0-9527 GCA_035709545.1 Gaiellaceae bacterium
ACCGACGCCTCGACCGCGAGCGCGTGACGGAGAAGCGCTGTGCTTTTCGTATAGCGGGTGAGCGTGTCCCACGCCTGTGCTCGGCTCGGACGCACGGGCGAGTACGATAGCCGCCGCTGGTGGACTCCCAACTACGACAGCTGACGATCGCGCCGTACGGGACGTGGTCGTCTCCGATCAGCGCCGAAATGGTGGCAACTTCCGGCTCTCGACTGTCCACACCCTGGCTGGAGAACGGGATCGTGTGGTGGCTCGAGGGCCGTCCCGCCGAGAGTGGGCGTGTCGTTCTCGTCCGGAAAGATCCCGAGCGGCACCCGGTCGACGTCGTCCCGATCGGATTCAACGTGCGAACCAGTGTCCACGAGTACGGCGGAGGCGCGTACTGCATCCATCGCGGGACGGCGTACGTGTGCAACTTCGACGACCAGCGGCTGTACCGCGTCGACCCCGGGAAGGAACCGGTGGCGATCACACCGGCCGTCGCCGACAAGAGGCACCGTTATGCCGACGGGCGCGTCACACCCGACGGGAAGCTCTGGATCGGCGTTCGCGAGCGGCATGCCGACAGCGGCCGATCGAGAGACGTCGTCAACGAGCTGGTCGCCGTCCCGACCGACGGCTCGTCCGAGCCGCGCATCGTCGCGGGCGGTCGCGACTTCTACGGTGCCCCTCGAATCTCCCCGGACGGATCGCGGCTCTCCTTCCTCGCTTGGGACTTGCCGTCGATGCCGTGGGACGGGTGCGAGCTCTTCGTCGCAGACTTGGACGAAAGCGGTGAGCTCACCGCGATCACACAACTGGCGGGCGCGGACGGCGTCGAGTCGATCTGGCAGCCGGAGTGGAGCCCGTCCGGAGACATCGTCTTCGCGAGCGACCGAAGCGGCTGGTGGAACCTCGAGCGCATCCGCGCCGGCGAGCGCTCGGTCCTCTACGAGTCGGAGGCGGAGTTCGGCTATCCAGCCTGGACCTTCGGGACTCGTTCCTTCGCGTTCCTCGACGACGGTCGGATCCTCTGCGCGTACGACTCGGGAGGGCTTACCCACTTCGGGCTCCTCGATCCCGAGAGACGCAGACTCGAACCCATCGAGATCGAGCTCGACTCGTGGGGATCGCCGCACGTGTGCGCGGAGGACTCGAGCGTCGTTCTCATCGCCGGCGCCGCCACGATTCCCAGTCAGGTTCGTCGCATCGATCTCTCCACCGGAATCCACGAGGTGCTGCGAACGAGTGCTCGAATCCCGGTGGAGGGCGAGTACTTCTCCGTCCCGCACGCGATCGAGTTCCCCACCGAGCGCGGCCTGACCGCGCACGCGCTCGTCTATTACCCGACGAACCCTGAGTTCGAGGCGCCCGAGGGTGAGCGTCCGCCGCTCATCGTGATGAGCCACGGCGGCCCGACGGGGAATACTGTGGCCACCTTCGACCTCGGCACACAGTTCTGGACGTCGCGAGGATTCGCGGTCGTCGACGTCAACTACGGCGGCTCGACCGGGTACGGCCGCGCATATCGGGAGCGCCTGAACGGCGAGTGGGGCGTGATCGACCTCGAGGACTGCGTGAACGCTGCGCACTACCTCGTCTCGCACGGAGAGGCCGATCCCGACCGCGTGCTGATCACGGGCGGCAGTGCGGGGGGTTACACGGTCATCTGCGCGCTGACCTTCACCGATGCGTTCGCGGCGGGAGCGACGTACTTCGGCATCGCCGACCTCGAGCAATTCGGGGGAGGAGAGACGCACAAGTTCGAGCTCCAGTACGAGCACACGCTGATCGGGCCGTACCCCGAGCGCGCGGATCTGTACAAGGCGCGCAGCCCGATTCACTTCGTCGAGGAGATCTCGACTCCGATGCTCGTTCTCCAAGGCGCCGACGACAGGGTCGTGCCTCCATCGCAAGCCGAGCTCATCGTCGGCGCGCTGGGCGAGCGCGGGATCCCACACGCATACCTGCTCTACGAGGGCGAGGGGCACGGGTTCCGCAAGGCCGAGAACATCGTCAGCTCGCTCGAGGCCGAGCTCTCGTTCTACGCACAGGTTCTCGGCTTCGAGCCCGGAGGCGACGTTCCCAAGCTCGAGATCGAGCATCTTTCGGCGTGAGGATGGGCGGATGAAGACCGCGAGTACCATTGCCCGCGCGATGCAGTCCTTCGTCATCGAGGGAGGCCGTCCGCTCTCGGGAACGGTCCGCGCCTCGGGGAACAAGAACGGCGCGCTTCCGATTCTTGCCGCGTGCGTGCTCGCGGGCGACGAGGTGCGACTCTCGAACGTCCCGCGCATCCGCGATGTCGAGACGATGGTCGAGCTCCTCGCGGACCTAGGGGCGGACGTCGAGTGGACGGGGGCCAACGAGGTGCGCGTCGATCCTGCCGCGCTATCGAAGACGGATCTCGACCCCGTGCTTGCGCGCGAGATCCGCGCGTCGTTCCTCCTCGCGGGTCCGCTCCTCGCGCGATTCGGCCGGGTCAGCGTCCCGCCGCCAGGCGGCGATGTCATCGGCAGGCGGAGGCTCGACACGCACGTCCATGCGTTCGCGGCGCTGGGAGCCGACTTCCAGATCGACGGGGTCTACGAGCTCTCGACCGACGGGCTCATTGGGACGCGCATGTATCTCGACGAGGCGTCGGTCATGGGGACGGAGAACGCGATCATGGCCGCCGTGCTTGCAGAGGGCGAGACCGTGCTCGGGAATGCCGCGTGCGAGCCGCACATCCAGGATCTCTGCCGCTTTCTCGTCTCGCTCGGCGCGCAGATCGAGGGGATCGGCTCGAACGTCCTCCATATTCACGGGGCGCGGGAGCTTCGAGGTGGCGAGTACCGCATCGGCCCCGACCACATCGAGGTCGCGAGCTTCGTCGGTCTTGCCGCTGCGACCGGAGGTGAGATCGTCGTCACGGACGTCGAGCCGGACGATCTCATCTCGATCGTTCCCGCCTTTCGCAAGCTCGGGGTCGAGCTGGACGTCTCGGATTCGAGTGTCACGGTCGCACCCGGCCAGGACCTGCGTGTCGAGGACGACTTCGGCGGACAGATTCCCAAGATCGAGAGCGGCGTCTGGCCCGCGTTCCCTGCTGACCTCACGTCGATCGCGGTGACTGTGGCCACGCAGGCGCAGGGAACGATCCTCATCTTCGAGAAGATGTTCGAGAGCCGTCTCTTCTTCGTGGACAAGCTCGTCTCGATGGGAGCGCGAATCATCCTCTGCGATCCCCACCGCGTCGTCGTCACGGGCCCTGCGACGCTCTACGGCGAACGGCTCGAGAGCCCCGACATCCGCGCCGGCATGGCCATGCTCATCGCCGCGTTGTGCGCCGAGGGTACGTCGACAATCGGGAACATCCGCCAAATCGACCGCGGTTACGAGCGGATCGACGAGCGCCTGCAGGCTCTCGGCGCCGGGATCGAGCGGACCGAGTTGTGACGAACGCGAGCACGGCTCGTATCACGCTCGCCAGCGAGGCCGGCAGCCGCGTCTCGACGGGTGTCGCCGTGCTCGACCATCTCCTCGAGGAGCTCGCGCGGACGGGCGGCTTCGAGATCCTGCTCGAGATCGCGCCTGCTGAGCCCGAGGCCGAGGTCGGTCGTGCAGGCGCCGCGTTCGGTGACGCGCTCGTTCCGCTCCTCGCTGCAGATGAAGCGTCCGGGCGTGGCGTCGGCATCGTTCCGGCGGACGAGGCGCTGGCGATGGTGGTCGTCGAGGCGAGCGGAATGCCGCTCGTCGCGTCGAACGCCGATCTCTCTTCGACGAAGGCCGGTGGGCTCCAGGCCGATCTCGTTGCGACGTTCCTGCACGACCTCGCCGAGTCTGCCGGTCTGACGATTCACGTCCGCTTGATGGAAGGCGAGAACTCGCAACACGTTCTCTCGGCGATCTTCAAGGCTCTCGGTGTCGCACTTGCTCGCGCTTGCTCACCTCCCTAGGAAAGAGGCTCACGTGGTAGAGAAAGAGGTCGTCCGTACCGACCGCGCTCCCGGCCCGTTCCAGGGCGCGCCGTACAACCAGGCGATTCGCGTCGGCGATCTGGTCTTCGTCGCGGGGCAGCTCGGCGTCAGCCTCGAGACCGGCCAGCTCGCGGGCGCCGGTGTATCCGAGCAGACCGAGCAGATCATGCGCAATCTGAGCGCGATCCTCGAGGCGGCGGGAAGCGGGCTCGAGAAGCTCGTCAAGACGACTGTCTTCCTCATGGATCTCGGCGACTTCGGCGCGATGAACGAGGTGTACGCGACGCACGTTGGCACCCGCCCGCCCGCGCGCTCGACGGTGCAGATCGCGGGCCTCCCGAGCGGCGCGCTCGTGGAGATCGAGGCGATCGCGCACATCTGACGCTCGAGTTCCGGTGCGCCCCCGAGTTGCGGGGCAGAATGAGCGCATGCGGGCCGAGGAGGTCATCGCCACTCACGGGAACACCGACTTCGACGCGTTCGCGGCGACGCTCGCGGCGCGCCTTCTCTACCCCGGCGCCGTGGTCGCGGTCGGCTCGCTCAACCGGAACGTTCGCGACTTCTACCGGCTGCACGCCGACGAGCTCGGCGCGATAGCCGAGACTGGAAGGCTCGAGCTCGACGCGATCAAGCGACTGGTCGTGATCGAGGCGACGACTGCCTCGCGATTGGGTGAGCTCGAGGCTGTCGCGCTCGATCCGAACGTCGAGAAGGCGCTCTTCGATCATCACGACGAGACAGGAGTCCCGGAGTGGGTGCACGAGGAGGCGGCTGTCTTCTCCAAGGACGGTGCCCTCACCACGACGCTGGTCGGCATCCTCGCCGAGCGCGAGATCGTTCCTACCGGTCTCGAAGCGACCGTATTCGCGCTCGGGATTCACGAGGACACGGGTTCGCTCACCTACCCGTCGAGCACGCAGCGCGACGCCGACGCGCTCGCGTGGTGCCTCCGCCACGGCGCGCGCCAAGACCTCATCTCCGAGTATCTGCACACACCGCTGGTCGCGGCCGAGCGCGGCTTGCTCCACGCGCTGATGGATTCGCTCGAGCCCGTCGACGCCGACGGGGAGGAAGTCCTGTTCGCCGCGGTTTGCTGGCCCGACTATGTGGAGGGCGTCTCGAACCTCGCGCACAAGATCGTCGATCTCACCGACGCGCGTGCCCTCGTCACGCTCGTCGAGATGGACGGACGCGTGTTCGCCGTCACGCGCAGCCGAACCGATCGGATCGACGCGTCGGTGCTTGCTACGGCGCTCGGCGGTGGCGGCCATGCGCAGGCGGCGTCGGCGATTGCGAAAGTGAGTCTTGACGAGGCGCGCGCGGTCGTGCTCGAGGCGCTCGGACACGCCCAGCGGGAGCCTCGCCGCGCACGCGATCTGATGTCGACGCCGCCGCGCTCCGTCGGCCCGGATGACACCGTTCGCGAAGCGATGACGCTCTGCCAGCGGCACGGGCAAAGCGGAGTCTTCGTCGTCGAGGGGACGCGTGTCGTCGGCGGTGTGAGCAGAGAAGATCTCGACAAGGCGGTCGGCCACGACCTCGCGCACGCGCCCGTGCGCGGGATCATGAGCAGTCGCGTTACGGCAGCGTCCGAGAGCGCCACGATCGCAGAGCTCCAAGCTCTCGTGACCGCGGCGGAGGACGGCCGCGTGGCAGTTTTGCGAGACGACGAGCTCGTGGGCGTGGTCAGCCGCTCCGACCTGCTTCGCGTGCTCGAAGGTGTCGAGCCGGTCCTCGAGACGGATGCGCCGAGCCTCGCCGGCGAGCTCCAGGCGCTCCCTCAGTTGCAGCCGATCGTCCAGGCGGTCGCCGCGCTCGGCGATCGGACCGGCGGCGTCTACCTCGTAGGCGGCACGCTGCGCGACATTCTCCTCGGCGAGGAGAGCTTCGACATCGACGTCGCGGTCGAAGGGGACGCGATCGCGTTCGCGCGCTCCCTCGCGTCCGCGCTCGGCGGTCGCTACACGCCTCACCACAAGTTCGGGACGGCGATTGTGTCCTACGGCGACGGCCAACGGCTCGACGTGGTGACGACACGGACCGAGTTCTACGATTCGCCGGGAGCGCTTCCCACAGTCGAGCGAGCGACCCTGCTCGAGGATCTTCGTCGGCGCGACTTCACACTCAACGCGATGGCGGCGTCCCTCAGGCCCGCGGACTTCGGGCGTCTCGTCGATCCGTTCGACGGCCGCGGTGATCTCCAATCGCACGTGCTCAGAGTCCTGCACAATCTCTCGTTCATCGACGACCCGACCCGGATCTTCCGGGGGATCCGCTACGAGGCGCGTTACGGCTTCCGCTTCGACGACCACACGGCGAGGCTCGCGCGGGGATGTGTCGAGATGGGCCTGGTCGGAGACCTCTCGTCGGTACGTCTGCGCGACGAGCTCGTGCAGCTGCTCGAGGATCCGGGCGCGCCCTCGGGCATCGAAAGGCTCGGGGAGCTGGGAGTCGACCGCGCTGTTCATCCGCACCTTCGAGGCGATCCCGAGGCGGCCTCTCTATTCGAACGTGCTCGAGATCTACGGGAGGAGCTACGGGTTGAAGTCCCCGTCTGGCGGCTGGGAATCGCTGCGCTGGCAGGGAGCCTGACCTCAGACGAGGCGTTCGATTGGCTCGAGCGCCTGAAGGTCCGGCGCCGCGACATCGATCGCATCGTGGGGGCGATCGCGGTCGCTCCGAAGATCGTCGAACGGCTGCGCGAGGACGAGCTCGATCCCGCTCACATCGTGGCGCTTGCGGATCCGTTCGCACCGGACGCGCCACTTCTAGCGCTTGCCCGGGAAGAGCACGGAGCCTTGCGGGACTACTTCACCCGCCTCCGCTCGATCGAGCTCGAGATCGGCGGCGCCGAGCTCGCCTCGTTGGGCCTTTCGCAGTCGCCTCGGGTCGGCGAGGTGCTCGCTGAGCTTCGGCGGCGAAAGCTGAATGGCGAGCTCGACGGGCGTGATGCGGAGCTCGCGGCTGCGCGCGAGCTCGTCGCGGCGACAACATCGTCGTGAGTCTCGCGTCGGCGCACGAGATCGCCGAGCGCTACGCCCGAATTCGTAACGAAGCGGGCCCGGCGGTGACAGTCGTGGTCGCGACGAAGTACGTGTCCGTCGAGGAGATGGCTGCGCTCGCCGAAGCGGGCGTCGAGGTCGTCGGCGAGAACCGAGCCCAAGACCTTCTTACGAAACACGACCGCTATGCGGACGCGTTTCGCTGGCATTTCATCGGCCAGCTGCAGTCGAACAAGGTCAAAGTCGTGAACCCGATCTGCGAGCTCGTCCACTCGCTCGCATCTGACTCCGCAGCAAAACGTCTGACCGTTCCTGCGCTTCTCGAAGTGAACCTCTCGGGCGAGGACACGAAGTCGGGCGTCCCGCCGGAGCAGATCGCCAACTACGTCGAGCGATACCCGCTCATCGTGGGCTTGATGACGATGCCCCCGCTCGCGGGCGACCCCGAGGGTTCTCGACCGTACTTCGCGAGGCTTCGGGAGCTCGCGGCCGAGCACGATCTCTCCGAGCTCAGCATGGGGACGTCGCAGGACTATCGGGTTGCGCTCGAAGAAGGCGCAACGCTGATCAGGGTCGGCGATGTGCTCTTCCGGGGCCAGGGCTAAACTCCCGCGGTCATGGGGTTCGCAGATCTCTGGAACCGAATGCTGGAGTACTTCGGAATCGCCGAGCGTGAAGACTGGGACGAGGACGGCTACCAGACGAACGAGCAGCTCGAGGAGGACTACCGCCGCCGCGAACGGCGGAACGTCCGCCGCCTTCCGAGCATGTCCGAAACCGACGAGTGGCCCTCGGAGGAAGCTGCGCCGCGCCGCACGCGTTCATCGAGACTCCGCAGCGTCGACGCGCCGTCTCCTGCCAAGGTGCATCTGGTCATCCCGAGGACGTTCAATGACGCGAAGCAGATCGCGGATCGGTACAAGGCTCAGATCCCGGTGATCCTCAACCTCCAGGGGGCGGACACGGAGCTCTCGAAGCGGCTGATCGACTTCGCGAGCGGACTCACGTACGCCCTCGACGGCAGCATGCAGCGCGTGGCCGACAAGGTCTTCCTCCTTACGCCGCGTGACGTTGAGCTGTCAGCCGAAGAGCGTGCGCGAGCCATAGAGCGCGGCGGCTTCTTCAACCAAGCGTAGGAACGACGCTGCAGGCGGCGAACACGCCCACGATGGGCGTTCACGCCTCTATGGCCCTACTCGCCGATACGGCCTCGCAGCTGCAGAGCTTCGTGTCCGTGTTCGTCGGTATCTACATCCTGCTGATCTTCGCGTACGTGATTCTCTCGTGGGTTCAGCTGCCCTATTCCGGAATTGCCGCGACTGTGCAGAAGTTCCTGGACGAAGTCTGCCGCCCGTACCTCGGTCTCTTCAGAGGACGAATACCCTCATTCGGGCCACTCGACTTGTCGCCGATGGTGGCGATGATCGTGTTGATCGTTGCAGAGAGGATCGTCAACCGCCTCATCGGGGCATTGCTCTAGGAGGTTCCATGCCGCTCACCCCAGTCGAGATACGACACATCACGCTTCGCCGCGCATGGTTCCGTGGCTATCGGAAGCCAGGCGTCGACATCCTCCTTACGGAGATCGCCGATAGCTTCGAGGAGGTATGGCGCGAGCGTGCCGACCTCTCCGATCGTCTGGAGGAGCTCGAGTCCGAGGCCTCGAAACACCGTGAGCTGGAGGCGCTGTTGCGTTCCACGCTCGTATCTGCGGAGCGTGCTGCTCAAGACATGAAGGAGCAGGCCCGGCGCGAGTCCGACCTGATAGTCCAGGAGGCGCACGCGGAGTCGCGCAGAGTCACGCGTGAATCGGCCGCCGAGAAGCGCCGGCTGGAGGAGGACATGGTCAAGATCCGCTCCCAGCTCCGAGCCGCGCTCGAGTCGCTCGGGGAGTGGCCCGGGGAGAAGGAACCCGAGAAGGAGAGCAGCGTCTCGGAGACTCAGCCGGCGATCGGGGAGGTCACCGACAGCGGAATCCGCAAGGTCGCAGGCTAGACGGGAGTTCCGCGCGAACTACGACGAGCCCCGTACCGGCGTGACGCCGCGCATACGATCCCACGCGTGGAGGAGTGGCGAGCAAAGCCATTGAACTCTTCTCGGAGCTTCGCGAGGAGCTAAGCGACACGAGAGAGAGACGCCCTCAACGTACGCGCTCTGGTTCGAGCTCCTGCCTTTGGTTCACGCTGCGCACCGCGCCGTCGACGATTCACTTCTTCGTCGGATCTACGGCTATGGATCTCGGTCTTTCGAACAGGGCGGAGAGCTCAGGAATGCCGTCGGGGGTCGGGTTCTACGAGCACGTGCTCGACGAGCGTTGGATGCGCCCCCTCGCCCTACCATGGCTCAACGCCCGCGTCGTGCGTGACGTTCGCCCTCTCTGGTCGGTCCGCCTGAACGAGGATGACATGCCAGACATCGAGGCACTCATCGCCTCCGGTGAATCCAAGCGACATCCCTGAACCTTGCCCAGGTTGTTCGTTGGCCCGTCGGTGGGGGCATGGACAAGCATCCACCGAACCGCGGATATCCTTCGACCATGACTGGCAAGCGCACGAGCCTGCGGCTCCGGGTCGTCCCGGGGGCACGG
>DASTEM010000220.1:0-7536 GCA_035709545.1 Gaiellaceae bacterium
GGGAGCTCGTAGAACGCCGCCGAGTACGTCCCGCGCGAAGAGCGACGGAACGCCTTCGGGTCGGCTGCGTCGAACATGTTGAGCACGAAATCGGCCTCGGCGATGTCGTCGACAGCAGTGAAGTCGTCCTTCTCGAACTGCGTCCCGACCGATCGCACCCACTCTTCGTGGGCCGGCGAAGTGGCGGTTCCCCAGATCGCGTACGTACGCACGTCGAAAGACTATCGCCCCCTCAGCGGAAGAGGTCGCGCTCCCGCGGCATCACGAGATCGCTACCACGCCCGTCGCCCGCTGCCGGCGACAGCCCGCGAACGATCGCAGCGGGGATGCCGTCTGTCTTCCCCATCACGAGCTGAGCGGCACCGGCGATCTCGTCGGCCACGGCGATCTCCGTCGCGTGCAGCGTGTACCCCACGGAGTCGCGTTCGCCCGTGAGGTCGACGATTGCGGCAGTGCCCGAAACGCCGAGCGCAACGTCAGTGGTGCCTCGACGCCACGCCCGCCCGAACGAGTCGGAAACGATGACACCGACGTCGACTCCAGCGGCCTCTCGTACTTGGTCGCGTAGGCGCCGAGCCGAAGCGTCAGGGTCGAGGGGAAGCAGCACGAGCGTGTCCGGCCCCTTGGCGTTCGATGCGTCGACACCTGCGGAGGCACAGACGAACCCGTGCCGCGTCTCGGCGATGACGAGCGGCGCGCGGGTGCGGAGGATCTCTCGGCTCTCGCGCAGGATCACCTCGGTGCGGCGCGGATCCTGGTCGGCCGCGAGCTCGAGCGCTTCCGGCGACGGCTCGACCTCGGAGAGGTCGATGACCCGGCCCTCCACCTTCGACACGGCCTTCTGTGCGACGACGAGGACGTCGTTCTGCTCGAACCCACCCGAGCGGACGGCTGCGTCGACCAGCAAGGCCGCGAGATCGTCTCCCTCGTCGAGCTCCGGAATGCCGCGAAGCGGGATGACGCGAAGCTCTCCGGTCAAGAGATCCCGGTGACCCGAATCCCCGCGTGAGCCTTGTAGCGCTTGTTCAGGTTGACGATGACCGCGGTGAGGCCCTCGAGCGCGCGGGCACTTGCCAGCGGCCCGGCGTCGAGCGCGCGTCCGGAGACGAGGGAACTCGCAAGCTTTAGCGCGCGCGCCTTTGACTCGGGATCGTCTCCGCACACGAAGGCGTCTTCGTCGGGCGGCGCCTCGCCGCCGAGGCTCGCCGCGGCAAGAGAGTGAAGGCCGGCAAGAACGGGGCCAGGTAACTCCGCTTGTATGCGCTCGGCAAGCGACGATGCCTCGGGCGACGGCAAGACTCCCACTTCGGAGAATGCGAGCTCGGACGCGACGGAGAGCACCGGCGTCGAGCCGATCGCGTCTCGCAGCTCGCGAGCTGTTTCGAGAGCTGCGTCGGCCTTCACGGCGAGCACGACCAGATCCGCGGATCGAACCGCCACCTCGTTCGTCGCGCCTTCGACTCCGAGCTCGGAGGCAACAGAGGCGGCGCGCGCGTGATCGCGTGAGCCGATGACTACAGCGACGCCCGCTTTCGCGAGACGAGTAGCTAGCGCCTTTCCGAACGGCCCAGTCCCTCCGACGACTGCTACGCGCACGCCGCCTCCAGCACCACCTGAGCCAGGCGGCGCTCGGCCTCGCGATTGCCCATCAACGTAGACGCCGCCACAAGCTGGACGGGAGCCTCAGCAAGAGCATCGCTCTCGTCGATGACGAGCGCGTCGATGAGCCCCAAGTAACAGTCTGTTACATGGCGTGGTGTCGTTCCGCCGGCCATGCGGGAGAGCATACGGCCGGCCGGGCCGGTGACTGCCGCTCCGTCCACGAGCGGGCTCACCGCGACGCAACGCACTTCCCGGCTCACGACTGCCTCCCGAATCTCGGCGACCGCGAGAATCGGGCCGATCGAGAGGTACGGGTTGCTGGGCGCAAACACGATCGCCTCCGCCGCGTCCAGCGCTGCGAGCACGCCGCTCGCAGCGCTCGCAGTAGCGGCACCGTCGTATCCGACGGCGTCGACCTCGTCGCGATGTCCGCGCCCGACGAACCACTCCTGAAAGGGAAACGTGCCGGCAGGCGTTACGACGCTGGTTCGCAGGCGATCGTCGGTCGCGGGGAGAATCCTGGTAGGGAGGCCGGCGCGATCGCGCAGCTGCTCCGTGATCTCAGACAGTTTCACTCCCTCCTGCATCGCCTTCGTACGCACAAGATGGAGCCCGAGGTCGAGGTCACCGAGCCGAAACCAGCTCGCGCCGCCCCAGGCTCCGGCTGACGCGAGCGCATTCCACGTCTCGCCGGCGCGCCCCCACCCGCGCTCAACGTCGATGAGGCCTGCAAGCGTGTAGAGGAGGCTGTCGAGATCCGGCGACACGTGAACACCGAGGATCTCGGCGTCGTCGCCGACGTTGCCGATGACGGTGAGCTCGCCCGGTTCGAGCACGTCGGCGAGCCCGCGCGCGAAACGAGCGCCTCCGCCGCCGCCCGAGAGGAGGACGACCTTCACGCGGGAACGGCGAGGAGCGCGCGCGTCCGTCGACCGAGGAGCAACCCGAGCCGCTCGAGATCCGCGTCCTCGTCGACGTCGAGCTCGAGCTCCCGGATCCTGGCCGTTGCAAACGGCGCGTGCGCGCGAAACCGCTCGGCGCTGCCGAGGCCGTAGAGCGGAGCGAAGACGCTCGGATCTGGGAGCGAGAGCGCGTTCGTAGTCCCGTCCGCGGCCTCGACGAGCGCAAGTCCAGCCGCGGCCAGCTCGCGGAGCGACGCGGAGGTGGCGCACGGCAGATCCGCATTGACGACGAGCGCGTGACCGTCGACGCGCGCGAGTCCCACCTCGACCGCCGCTCCGAGACCCGCGCCTGGATCGTCCACCGTCTCGGCGCCGGCTGGGACGACCGCGCGATCGTCGGTCACGACGAGAACTCCACCGACTTCGAGCGCGGCGGCGACAACGTCCCCGAGCATCGCGACAGCCGCAGCGGCGCGGATCGCCGAGGGCAGTCGCCGCTTCGCGTCGCCGCGATACGGGATCACGATCGTCGGCACGCGCCGAAGCGTACTCAGGCAGCGTTGGAAGAGGTGTCCGCGCCGGGTCCGGAGGTCGCCCACTCGCTGAGGTCGAACCAATGCGAGGCGCGCAGCGCGCCGCACACCTCGGCATCGGTGTGGCCCGCGTTGAAGACGTGGTGTTCGAGGTCGCAGCAGATCTCGACCTCGCCAAGCGAAAAGTGGGAGATCTGCGAGAGGGCGTCGGCGGGGAGCTGCGCCTCCGCCACGGTGTAGTGCTTGAACTGGAGGTCGGGCGCGAGCTCCATCAGCTCGGGCCAGTCGGGGCAGGTGCGCGCGCTCATCGGCTGCTCGCCAGACGATGAGCGCGGAGGGGTGTGGGGAACCCATGCGCCTTGCAACCAAGGAGGGGGCTCGCGGGGGAACCATGGGTTTCCCCGCGCAAGAATCGGGAGGTTCCCCACGATCTCGAAAAGAAAGGGGCACGCGGGGGGAACATGGTTTCCTCCGCGAACGCGAGCCGAAGGCGAGCGTTGCTCATCGGGTGGCTGAGTTCTCCTCGAGCATCCACCTCCCTTCAAAGCGCACAACGCCGCGTTCGTCAACCCCTGGATACACGACGAACTGGAGCGCGTCGTCGAGCCAGTGGTACACGTGCTCACCGCTCTCGTCCGTTAGGCCGAGTCGGAGGTGAAAACGGCCGTTCGCGAGCGGCAGCTCTCCGATCTCGAAGCGGACGCTGCGCTTGCCGTTACTCCCCACCCAGCCGAGGCTGCGAAGGTCGACCGCGTGGCCCGCCACGAGGAGGCCCGCGTCGTCGCGCACCTCGAGCTGAAGCCTTGGCGGGGGGACGCCGTCAGGCGCTGCGACGACGACCTTGAGCGCAAACGGCTCGCCTGAAAGAAACTGGAGGCGGTCTGCGCCTTCCCTTCCGACGAGAACCGCTGACTCGATCGAGGCCTCGCCCGAGCCCCACTCGCGCAGACCCGCTCCGCGTTCGGCCGGATCCGCGTCGTCAGCCAGCACGCGCCGATAGCGGGTGACGGCCTCACGCGTGGGCCCGTCGAACGCCACCCGGCCGACGTCCAGAAACACCGAGCGCTCGCAGAGACGCTCAACCGCTGACGCGTCGTGAGAGACGAAGACGATCGTGCCGCCGGCTTGCTTGAACGCGAAGATGCGCCCGAAGCACTTGCGCTGGAACGCCTCGTCGCCGACCGCAAATACCTCGTCGAGCAGCAGGATGTCTGCCTCGAGGAACGCCGCGATGGCGAAGCCCAGTCGCATGGTCATTCCCGACGAGTAGGTGCGCACCGGTCTGTCAATCGCGTGCTCGAGCTCGGCGAATGCGACGATCTCGTCGAAGCGCTGCCTGATATCTGCGCGCCGGAGGCCCTGGATCGCGCCGTTCAGGAAGACGTTCTCGCGTCCGGTGAAGTCGAGATGGAACCCTGCGCCGAGCTCGAGCAGCGACCCGATGCGGCCCTCGGTCCGGACGTTGCCGGCGGTCGGTTTGATGATCCCGGCAATGAGTCGGAGCAGCGTCGTCTTGCCCGACCCGTTCCTCCCGATCAATCCGACGGCTTGTCCGCCTTCGACGCCGAGCGACACGTCATGGAGCGCCCAGACGTCGGTCGCCTGCGTCCGCCCGCGCTGGACGAAGAGGTCCTTGAGCGTGCGCGCCTCGCGTGCGTGGATGCGAAAGCAGCGCGAGACACCGTCGACTCTGATCTCTCCCGGCGTCACGGCGCTTACAGTAGTCCTCACCGTGGAGCGCGTCGGCGAGCACCCCATTCCAATCGGACCGCTCGCGGTTCGCTGGCTCGCCTACGAGCTGGACGAGCCTCGCGCCGGAGCCGCGGGAAAGGCGCGGATTCGGCTCGAGAACGCGGGCACGGCGCCCTGGCGCTCCCGTGGCCGGGAGGGCGTCCACCTCTCGTACCACTGGCTCGATTCCCTCGGAAACGCGATCGTCTGGGACGGCCCGCGGACGCCGTTCTCGCGGGTCGTCGAGCCGGGAGAGACCATCGAGCTCGAGCCCGTCGTGCTCGCGCCACGGCCTCCAGGGAGTTACCGCTTGGCTTTCGATCTCGTAGAGGAGCTCCGCTTCTGGTTCCAGGAGGTGGGATCGACTCCGCTCGACATTTCCGTCGACGTCAGGCCGCGCATCGCCGAGCGGCGGCTCGGCGTCGAGGTGCACGGGGGACGCGACCCCGAGACGGAGGAAGCGCTCGCCGCCCAGGAGGAGCCGCTGGCGTCCGAGGGAGCAGTAGCGATCGCGCACCTGGTCGCAGGAGCGCTCCCCGCGCCGGACTGGTCGCGACTTCTGCTCGATGCGCACGAGGAGGGCTTTGCGGCCGTCGGCGGCGCGATCGACGCAGATTCTCGCGCCGACCGGCGACGGCTTGCTGTGTGGGCACCTGGAGGCGGCCGGAACCCGAGGTTCGACCATCCGCTGTTGCTCCCGTCGCTCCTGGACGGGCTACGGCCCGAGAGCCACGAAGACCTGCCGTCCTACGCAGGAAGAGAAGCGCTCTTCGAGGGGCGCGCGGTCGTCAGACTTCGGTCGCGATCCGGTCGTCGGAACGACTGAAGACATACGCGCCAACCGCGAGAGCGACGATCGCAGCAGCGATCGTGTAGATGGTGTCAGCCGCCGCCGGCGCGTCTCCGTAGAACAGGACCGCACGCATCGCCTCGATCGGAGGCGTGAGGAAGTTCACCCAATGGAGCGCAAACTCGGCCGCGGGGTAGTCGTCCACGCCGGGAAGCTGGTCGAGCGAGTACAGGATCGGCGTGAGGAAGAACCAGGGCAGTAGCAGCGCCTGCAGCAGGTGCTCGACGTCGCGGTACAGCGCGTTGAGTGCCGCGACGGCGAGTGCGAACCCGGCCACGATGCATGCGAAGAGCGCTCCGAGCGGAAAGGCGAGCCAGACCGTCGTCCGCGCTTCAGGGACCTGCCAGAGGCTGAGCGCCACCACGACGCCGAGCATCACCGCGAACGAGACGAGGTTCGTGCCGACGATCGAGAGCGGGACGAGCTGGCGAGGAAAGCGCACCTTGCGAATGAGGTTCGCGTTCTCGAGCAGGCTCCGCGACGAGGCCTGCGCGGCCGTTGCGAAGAAGACCCAGGCCGGAAGCCCGCAGAGGAGGAAGAGCCAGTAGTCGTCGCTTCCGACCTCCGCGACCCGCCAGAGCACGGAGAAGACGAGCAGGTACACGAGCATGAGCACGAGTGGGTGGAGGAGCGACCACCCGAGCCCGAGGAACGATCCGCGGTACTTCGCCCGGATGTCGCGCCGGAAGAGGCTCCCGAAGAGCTCGCGGTAGCGAATCACGTCGGCGTAGACGCTCACGGGTCCGCTCAGTCTAGGAGGTCAGTGGGTCAACCCCGAGGTGCCGAGACGCCTGTTCGTTAGATGCACGACTCCTCACAAACAGGGGTCAGGTCCGAAGTGTTGCATCGCGGCTGACAAAGGGCTCGGGCCATACCCCTGTTGCATCGATGTAAGCGGACATCGCGGTCAGTCTAGGGCGACGGGGCGCTCGACTACCCTTCCTGAGCTGTGGATGCGATCGTCGCGGTCGCCGCGTTCCCTGTCACCGTCGCGGTTCTCTGGCTCCTCCTCCGCTCGCCCGCAGCCGGGCGGCTCGTCGCCCTCCCGTCGGGCGAGCGCTGGCACGAACAGCCGACTCCAACATTCGGCGGCGTCGGTATCTTCGCGGGCTTCGTCGGCGGGATCCTGCTCGCGCTCGCCGTCGGCGCGGTCGAGTGGAGCGGCGAGCTCGGCGGGATCCTCGCGGGCGTCACCGTCGTCTTCGTCGCAGGGCTCGTCGACGACCTCCACCACCTGAGTCCCATCGCAAAGCTGAGCGCGCAGATCGCGGCAGCCGTCATCGTCCTCGCCAGCGGGCTGAACGTCGAGATCGTCGGCAACGAGGTCCTCGCTTGGGCGATCGGGCTCCTTTGGCTCGTCGGGATCACAAACGCGTTCAACCTGCTCGACAACATGGACGGGCTCGCGGCCACTCTCGCCGTCGTTTCATGCGGGTACTTCGCGATCGACGCCTTCACGGAGCACGACAACACGACCGTCCTGGTGCTCGCGCTCGCGCTCGGCCTCGCCTGCGCCGGCTTCCTTCCCTTCAACCTTCGTCCGCAGCGCGGCGCGGCTGTCTTCATGGGCGATTCGGGGAGCATGGTGCTCGGGTTCGGGCTTGCCTCGCTCGCGCTCGCGTCGAGCTGGACCGTCGCCGGGACGACCGTCGCCACGATCCTCCTCCCGCTGCTCGTGCTCGCGATCCCGATCCTCGACACGACGCTCGTCACGATCGCGCGGCTCCTCGAGAAACGTCCAGTTACGCAGGGCGGGCGCGACCACACCTCGCACCGGCTCGTCTACTACGGCCTCTCGGAAGCCAAAGCCGTGCTGCTGCTGGCAATCGTCTCCTCGACGATCGGCGCTACGGCTCTCGCCTACAACGTTCTGGACAACAGCCGCCTGACGGCGATCGGCGTGCTGGTGACATTCGTC
>DASTEM010000221.1:0-9119 GCA_035709545.1 Gaiellaceae bacterium
CGCTGCCAGGATGACGGCAGTCCTCGGTGTGAGCGCACGCGTCGAGACGCTCGTCGCGATCGCGTTCGCCGTGTCGTGGAAGCCGTTCGTGAAGTCGAAGAAGAGCGCGACTGCGACGACGGCGACGAGCGTGAGATCTTCCACGGCGCCTGTCGGCTACGCGTTCTTGACCACGATGTTCGCGATGACGTTGGCTGCCGTCTCGCAGGCGTCGAGTGCGCGCTCGAGCGCCTCGTAGATGTCCTTCCAGCGGATCACGATCAGCGGGTCGATACCGTCGCCTCGGAAGAGTGAGGCGAGCGCGTCGCGGAGCATGCGATCGCCCTCGTCCTCGAGGCCCTTCAGCTCGACGAGCGCCTGCTGCACGCCCCGCATCCCCTTGAGGTTGTCGCACGCGATGGCGAGCTGCTGGCAGGCACGGACGATCACGCCGCACTGCTCGACGGCGTGGCGCGTCGGCATCTCGACCCCATAAAGGCCGAGGAGATCCGATGCCTCTTCGAGGTAGTCGACCACGTCGTCGATCACGGTCGAGAGCTGGTAGATGTCCTCGCGGTCGAACGGCGTGATGTACTGGGTGTTGAGGAGGTTTATGAGGTCCCTCGTCAGGCCGTCACCGGCGGTCTCGACCGCCTTGATCTGTTCCTGGGTCACTCCGGAGCTGGGGTATTCGCGGAATCGGCGCTCGACGAGCCGTGCGGTCTCGAGGGCATTCTCGCCGGCCTTGGCGAAGAGGACGTAGAACTCGCTCGTGCGTGGCGTGAGGCTGATCCGCATGCGCGCGGGACGTTAGCCGCTCACGGACGGTGGCGTCCGGGGGTGCGTCAGTTCAGGCCAGCGCTTCGACGAGCAGCGACTGGAAGTGCGCCACGAGCTGCTCGGACTCCGGCATCAGCCGGCCTTCTTCGATGAGCCCGGAGCGGACGCCGGCGTGGACGCGCTCGACGAGGACGCGGTCTTCGGCACCGACCTGGAAATCGAATGAAAGCGACTCCTCGATCCACGCCTCGCTGGCGTCGTCGGCGACGAAGTAGTCGAGGCAGCGGTACGTTCGCTCGGGGGTCAAGGGCAAGATCGGCCCGATCGAGAGGTTTGGTCGTCCGGGCATGACGTTCAGCACGGTCCCGGGGAACAGGAAGTGGAACTGGCCGTTCTCGACCTCGCCCGACGGGTCGTAGACGCCGCGTGGCTCTGGGCGGGGCGGGCTGTGCTGCGACATCCGGACGCCGTCGATCTCGAGGTGGTACGCGTCGGGGGACACGTCCATGACGGCAGAGAACCCGGGATGCGCGACCGGACAGTGGTAGCACTCGAGGAAGTTCTCGGCCGAGATCTTCCAGTTCGCTTCGATCTCGTACTCGTACCGCTTCAGGAAGCGCAGGGCGTCCAGGTCGACACCAGCGGCGGCCACTCGATCGGGGATGTCGCCGAGGAACTCGGCGAGCGGCGGCGCGTCGACGTCGGGGTTGACGAAGACGAGCGGGCCCCACGTGTCGAGCTGTAGCTGGACGAGGCCCAGATCGGGGTAGTCGGTCCCGCCTTCGCGCGAGAACCTGGGCGCCGCAACGAGCGCGCCGTCGAGCCCGTACGTCCACGCGTGGTACGGGCACTGCAAGGTCGCGCGCTTCCCGGATCCCGTGCAGACGAGCGAGCCGCGGTGGCGACAGACGTTGAGGAACGCGCGCAGGGTCCGGTCCTCGTCCCGCACGAGCACGACAGGGACGTCGCCCACCCGAGTCGCGGCGAACGATCCGCTTTCCGCCACCTCGTCCTGGCGAGCGACGTACTGCCACGAGTGTCGAAAGATCCGCTCCTGCTCGAGCGCGAGCACTGCTGGATCGGTGTACCAGCTCCAGGGAATCGTTCTGGTCTCGAGGACGCTCACGGAGGCGAACGCTACCCGTCCGGGAGCCGAATGCGCCGGTACGATCGCGCCCGATGATCGGGCGGGTGGAGGTCTCGGACAGCGAGATCGTCGATGCTGTTGCGGCCGTCGAGGACGAGCTGCTCGAGCTTCTCGTCCGGCTTGTGGAGGCGCCGACGACGCTCGGAAACGAGGAGCCCGGGCAGGTCGTCATGACCGAGGCGTTCGGCGAACTCCTCGGTCTCGCGCCGGTCGACGTCCCGATGGACGCCGCGGAGCTTCGTGCGCACCCACGAGCGGCACCATTCTCCTGGGACGTGTCCGGGAAACGCAACGTCCTCGTGGACTGGCCCGTTGCCGGCACCGGTGGCAGGTCGCTCGTCCTGCAGGGCCACATCGACGTCGTCGGACCTGCTTCGGAGAAGCTCTGGCGCACGCCGCCGTTCGAGGCCGTCCGCGACGGCGACTGGCTCTACGGCCGTGGCGCGGGCGACATGAAGGCCGGTCTCGCCGCGATCGTCGGCGCCGTACTCGGCCTCCGCCGGCTCGGTCTCGCACCGCTCGCGCCGGTACAGCTGCAATCCGTGGTCGAGGAGGAGTGCGGCGGGAACGGGGCTCTCCAGTGCGTCCTCTCAGGCCTTCGACCCGACGCCGCGGTCATCCCGGAGCCGTATCCGGGGTTCATCCCTACGTCTCAGGTCGGCGTTCTTTGGTTTCACATCGACCTCGCCGGGACGCCTGCGCACGTTGCGGAGGCGCAGGACGGATTCAACGCGATCGAGGCGTCGTTCGCCGTCGTCGAGCAGCTGCACGCGCTCGAGGATGAGCTGAACGAGGATCCCCCGCCGCCATTCGACGAGATCCCGCATCCGATCAACTTCAACGTCGGCGTGATCTCCGGCGGCGACTGGGCCTCGACCGTCGCCGCGGAGTGCGCGCTCTCGTGCCGGATCGCGCACTTCCCGGGCATGCCCGTGGCCGAGCTCCAGCGTCGCGTCGAGGCGGCGGTCGCGCGGGCGGCCGAGGCGAGCACGTACCTGACGGAGCATCCGCCGGCCGTTCGCTACGACGGGTTCGCGTGCGAGGGATCGACGCTCGCAGATGACGAGCCGCTCGTGCGCTCGCTCTCTCGCTCCTGGGAGGCCGCGATGGGAACGCCCGCCACAACGGGGCCGACCACTGCAACGACCGACGTGCGGGCGTTCATCGAGGCCGGCATTCCGGCTGCATGTATCGGCCCGCACGCGGAGCGCATCCACGGGGTCGACGAGCGCGTTCTCGTCCCTTCGGTCGTGCAGACTGCGCAAGTGCTCGCGCTCTTCGTTCGCGACTGGTGCGGCTTAGCTTGAATAGCACGATTGACGGTGGGGGAACCTCGAGGTCGAGGCCGGGGGAACCTCCCGGTTCCCCCAGACCCCCTCCACTGGTTCGCTACGCGGACACGCCGCTCCGCGGCGTCTCCGAGATCCGGCGTTTCTTCCGCACAGCCAAGACGCCGGTCTATTTCGTCTCGGCGACAGCCTTCAACCTGCTCGGCATCGATCGCTGGGTTCCGACGTTTCGCTACCTCAACTACTACGACTCGTTCGACGGCTATCACCCGAACGTCTTCGTCCCCCGCCACCACTCGCCGCCCGATTTCGAGTCGATCGAGGAGATCTGCAACTACCTGCTCGGCCACAAAGAGACGCACGACTTCATTCGGGAGAACGGTCCCGGCGGCAAGGCCGTGTTCCTCATGTTCGACGAGGAGACCGAGCGTCTAGCGGAGGAGGCCGGGCTGGAGGTCGCGTTCCCGACCGCAGCACTGCGGACTCGGCTCGACTCCAAGCTCGAGACGACGCGGCTCGCGGACGAGGCAAGTGTGCCGAGCGTTCCCAACGTGATCGGCCGGGCCGATTCGTACGGCGCCCTGCTCAAGCTCGCACTGGGCGCGGGCCTCGGTCAGGATCTCGTGCTGCAAACCGCCTACGGGGATTCCGGCCAGACGACGTTCTTCGTCGCGAAGCCCGCCGACTGGGACGAGCACGCGTCCGAGCTCGTCGACCACGAGCTGAAGGTCATGAAGCGGATCGACTGCCGCGAGGCCGCGATCGAAGGCGTGATCACGCGGCACGGGACGCTCGTCGGGCCGCTAATGACCGAGCTCACCGGATATCCGGAGCTAACGCCCTACGGTGGCGGCTGGTGCGGAAACGACATCTTCGCGACGGCACTGACGGAGCGGCATCGCACTCTGGCGCGCGAGTACGCGCAGCGTATGGGCGATCGCCTCCGGGACGAGGGCTACCTCGGGTACTTCGAGCTCGACGTGCTCGCGGATGTCGACTCGGGGGAACTGTTCCTTGGCGAGCTCAACCCGCGGGTCACCGGAGCGAGCTCGATGACGAACGTGACGGCGGTCGCGTACGGCGACATGCCGTTGTTCCTCTTCCATCTCCTCGAGTTCGCGGGAGTCGACTACGAGATCGATGTGCAAGCCCTGAACGACGGCTGGTCTCATCCGGGCGCGGTCGACGAGTGGAGCCAGTTCATCCTCAAGCAGACCGACGAGGTGGTCGAGCAGATCGTCCACGCGCCGCGCTCGGGCATCTGGCGGCTCGACCCGGGCGCACCCGGCGGGATCCGGTTCGTCCGCCGCGAGACCGACTGGCACGACGTGTCGGGCGAGGACGAGGCCTTCTACCTGCGCGTCGCGGCTGAAGGCCAGTTCCGCTATCCCGGAGCCGACCTGGGCATTCTCGTGACGCGCGGCCGCCTACAGACGGACGACCACGAGCTGACCGAGCGCGCGCTTGAGTGGATCAGCGGGATCAAGTCCCAGTTCGCGGGAGAGCCCGCGCCGCTCGAGGCCGAGCTGCCTCCACCCGAGCCCTTCTCCTTCAAGATGCTGTGAGCGCCGCGCTGGGCTTCGAGGCGATCGAGGAGGACGCGCCCGGCGCGAAGTGGCAAGCGCACTTTACGCGGCATTGGCCTCGCTATCTCCCGTGGTTCCTGCACGAGGGAGAGCGGGCCCGAGCCTCGTACGGGGAGTCCGCACGCGCGCTGCGTGAGCACATGCCCGAGCTCGTCCCGACGTACGAGCGCCTCTGCGAGCTCGCAGGCGGTGGTGACATCGAGGCGCGGATGCTCTCGATGTGGCGGCCGCCGTCCTACCTCTCCGGCTGCTCGCAGGGGGTGTGGACTCGCGGCGAGCCCGTCCTTGTCCGGAACTACGACTACTCACCGGATCGCATCGAGGGAACGATCCTCGCGACAGCGTGGGGTGGCCGCCGAGTGATCGGGATGAGCGACTGCTTGTGGGGGTTGCTCGACGGCGTCAACGACGCAGGCCTGGCGGTCTCGCTCGCCTTTGGCGGCCGGCGAGTCGTGGGACGCGGCTTCGGCGTACCGCTCGTCGTTCGCTACCTGCTGCAGGTCTGCGAGAGCGTCGTTGCGGCGCGAGCCGTCCTCTCACGCCTGCCGTACAACCTCGCGCACACGCTCACGCTGGTCGACCGCTCAGGGGACCTCGTCACCGCGTATCTCTCTCCCGATCGCGGCGCGGACTTCAGAGAGGTCGGCCTCGCGACGAATCACCAGGACGCCGTCGAGTGGCGCGAGCATGCGCGCGCGACTCGGTCGCTCGAACGCGAGCGTGCGATCGCGACGGCACTCGACGAGGCTGCGGATCCCCAGGAGTTCGTCTCGGCTTTCCTCGAGGCGCCGCTCTACTCGAGCGCCTACAGCTCGGGCATGGGGACGCTCTACACGGCCGTGTACAAGCCCAGCGCCGGGTCCGTCGAATACCGCTGGCCGGGCGTCGCGTGGGAGCATTCCTTCGGGCACGTCCGTGAGGGGAGCCGGACGATTCGCTTGGTGGAGTCCACGGCCGCCTGATGCCGTGCGCGGCTCTCATCGACTCCGTCGAGACGGCGCTGCGGCCACTCTCGCATGAGCGCAACGTCGCTTGGTGGAACTCGCAGGTCGACGCGAGCGACGAGAACGAGCGGCGGCGGGCGGAGTCGGAGCTTGGGTACTCGGACGCGCTAGCCGACCCGGAGGTCTTCGCTGCGGTCGAGGCCGCCCGATCCGCCGCCGTCGATCCGCTTGCTGCCAGACAGCTCGATCTCCTGGGCGATCTCATGCTCCCGCACCAGATTCCAGATGCCCTGCGCACGAGGATCGTCGAGCTCGAGTCCGCCGTCGATGTGCGGTTCGCACGCCACCGAGGCACCGTCGACGGCGTCGAGCTTGCCGACAACGAGATCAAGCGGATCCTGCGCGAAAGCGACGACCCTGGAGAGCGGCGGGAGACATGGGAGGCGTCGAAGACCGTCGGCGCGGCGGTCGCCGATGACGTGCGCGAGCTCGCACGGCTCCGGAACGAGGTTGCGCGTGGGCTCGGTTACCGCGACTGGTTTGCGCTCTCGCTTGCGATCGACGAGCTCGACGAGGGGAAGCTGCTGGAGACGCTCGCCCACGCCGACCGCGTCACAGCCGAGCCGTTCGCGCGGTGGAAGGAGGCGCTCGACGAGAGCCTTGCGTCGCGCTTCGGGTGCACGACGGAGGACCTTCGCCCTTGGCACTACGCCGATCCGTTCTTCCAAGAGACCCCGGTCGAAGGCTCGGTCGACCTCGACCCCTTCTTTGCCGAGAAGGACATCGTCGCGCTCGCCCGGAGGACGTTCGACGGTATTGGGCTCGAAGTCGAGAGCATCCTCGACCGCAGCGACCTCTTTCCGCGGTCCGGCAAGTGCCAACACGCGTTTTGCATCGACGTCGACCGGAGCGGTGACGTCCGGGTGCTCGCGAACGTCGTGTCGAACCACGACTGGGCCGACACGATGCTCCACGAGCTCGGCCACGGGGTCTACGACCTCGGCTTCGACGAGTCCCTCCCGTGGATCCTCCGCAACACGCACCTCGTGGCGACGGAAGCCTCGGCTCTTCTCTTCGGGTCGCTTGCAGGGAGTCGGGAGTGGCTCGAGCGCGTCCTCGGGGTCGGTGCGCGCGAGGGAGCCGAGCTCGAGGCGCAGCTGCGCGCGGCACGTGCGGCGGAGCTCCTGCTCTTCACGCGCTGGGTCCTCGTCATGAATGGGTTCGAGCGTGCGCTGTACGCGGATCCCGACGACGATCTCGACTCGATCTGGTGGGAGCTCGTCGCCCGCTATCAGCTCGTCACTCCGCCCGAGGGAAGGAGTGCTCCCGACTGGGCGGCGAAGATCCATATCGCCGTGTCGCCGGTCTACTACCACACCTACCTCTACGGCGCGATCGTCGCGCTGCAGCTGAAGGACGCCGTGTTCGCGTCCGTCGGCGGGATCGTCGACCGGCCCGAGGCCGGAGCGCTCCTCCGTCAGAAGCTCTACGCACCGGGTCAGTCGATTCGCTGGGACAGGCTTGTCGAGCACGCCTCTGGCATGCCTCTCTCCGTCGCCTCGCTTGCTCGCCACGTCGCGAATGCCTGAGCGGCGTGTGCGCGGGAACGTTCTCCGGCTGCTCGGCGCGCCTCTCGACGAGGAGCTCGTCGAGACGATCGCGAGTGGAGAAGGCGTCGCCGTCGAGCGGATCGTCTCGACCGGGCAGGCGACTCCTGTAGGCGAGTGGCTCGAGCAGGAGCGCGACGAGTGGGTCGTCCTGCTCGAAGGCGAGGCCGAGCTCGGCTACGACGACGGGTCGCGGCTTCGCCTCGGCCCAGGCGACCACGTGGTGATCCCGTGCGGCGTGCGGCACCGGGTCGAGTGGACACGCGCGGACCCGCCGTGCATCTGGCTCGCGGTGCATGCCGACGATCTCGCACGGGAGGGCCCGTGAGCGACATCTCACCTCTCGGCGCCGAGCCGACGCTCGACGAGGAGGAGCGCAAGACCAGCTACCTCGAGCTCTTCTTCGACCTCGTATTCGTGTTCGCCTTCACGCAGGTGACGTCGCTCGTCCTCGAGGACACGAGCTTCGAAGGCTTCCTGCGCGGAGTGCTCGTCCTCGCGCTGGTCTGGTGGGCGTGGTCCGCGTACGCGTGGATGACGAACGCGATCGACATCGAGAACACGGTCACGCGGCTGATCCTGTTCGCCGCGATGGGGGCGGGGTTCTTCATGGCTCTTGCGGTTCCCGATGCGTTTCAGGACGAGGCCGCGTGGTTCGCCGTCGCGTACTTCGTCGTGCGCATCCTCAATACGACGCTGTACTCATGGGGTGTCCGCCACGACCCCGGCAATCTGCGCGCGATGTTTCGGCTCGCGCCGTGGTTTGTCGGCGCTGCGCTCGTCGCTCTCGCCGGAGGTTTCGTGGACTCCGAGTACCGGGCGTGGATCTGGCTCGCGTCGCTGATCATCGATGTAGTCGGGACGCTCACGGTCGCCCGGGCCGAGTGGCGAGTGTCTGCGTCTCACTTCGCTGAGCGCTACGCGCTCATCGTGATCATCGCGCTCGGTGAGTCGATCGTCGCGATCGGGATCGGGACGTCAGGGCTCGAGCGGGACGCGACCTACGCGCTGTCGGCCACAGTCGCGTTCGCGGGCGTTGCCGCGCTGTGGTGGGCCTACTTCGACTTCACGGCGGTCGCCGCGGCGCGCGCGCTGCGACGCGCGTCGGGACACGCGCGTGGGCGGCTCGCGCGCGACGTCTTCACGTATTTCCACTACCCCGTCGTGCTCGGGATCATCTTCTACGCAGTGGCGGCGAAGAAGACGCTCGAGCATCCCCGCGACCCGCTGTCCGAGCCGGGCCGGTGGGCGCTCGGCCTCGGTATCACCGTGTTCCTCATGGGCTTTGCGTTCATGCGCTTCCGGGTCATCAGGCGCATCGCGTGGGAGCGCGTGGCCGCCGCCGCGGCTGCGCTCGTCGTCGCGGTGACGCTCGACGGGACGGACGCGATTGTCACGCTAGCCGTGGTGATCGCGATCCTCGTCGCGTGCGTCCTCGTCGAGACCGTGCGGTTGCGCGAGATTCGAGCCGAGGTCAAACGGGGATAGCTACGGATACCGCCTCGGCGCTCCGCCGTCCGGTACAAAGCGGCCGAGCGTGCGACGGTTGCGTGCGATGAGCCCGTAGGCGCGATCGAGCATCGGCTCGGGGATCCTTCCGAGGAGTCGACCTAGCGGGCGCGTCGCTCGCATCGCCTGAAGCAGCGCAGGAGCCCCGGCGCCGTATCCGGTGAGCGATCCATCTCTGCTCACGAGACGCCACGTATCCGAGCGCCCGTTGCCCGGTATCGACGCAAGCAGCGACGTCGCCGCGTCGTCCTGGAGCGGCAGGAATGCGAGCTCTCGCC
>DASTEM010000222.1:0-3608 GCA_035709545.1 Gaiellaceae bacterium
GTGAGTAAGTGACGCTTTGTGCCCGTCACCCGTCGTGATCGTGATCGTCTGTCCGTGAGTGGGCACTTGTCCCGCGAACGTGACTTCGCCGGCCACGGGCGCCACCACGGCAGCCGACTCACCGAGCGCGATGTCGACACCCCGATGCTGCCCGCCCGCGTACTTGTCGGCGCCAACGGAGAACTCGCGCAAGACCGCCCCGTCGGCAGGCCATGCCCACGCCCAGGACGACGGCGTCACAACGAGAGCGCACACCGTGACAGCGATACCGATGATGGCCGATCGAGTTGCCCGTCGAGGGAACATGGATCGACGGTAGCGCCGTCGCGGCGCGAGAGCAACGCAATTGACTGACTTGTTACAGAGAGTCGCGGTAGAGGTCGTTCTTCGACGCGCCGGTGAGTCTCGCGACGACGTCAGCCGCCATTCTGCGCGGCACTCCCGCCCCGACGAGCTCGGTGACGGCCTCCAGCGCCCCAACGGGCGCCGCAGTCCTCAGCCCCTGGGCCTGGGCGCCGATCACGATCGTGATCTCGCCTTTCGGCGACTCTGCGAAACGGGCGGCAAGCTCGCCGAGCGTCCCACGAGCCACCTCCTCGAACCGCTTCGTCAGCTCGCGACACACGGCGGCCGGGCGATCCGGCATCACCGCCGCGAGCACACCGAGCGACTTCGGAAGCCGGCGCGGCGACTCGAACGCAACCACGGCTCCTGGCCATCGAGCGAATACGTGAGCGAGCTCACTGAGCTCACCGGCCCGCCGCGGGAGATACCCGACGAACTGGTAGCGATCGCCGGCAAGCCCGCTGACGACGAGGGCCGTTTCGACGGACGAGGCGCCGGGAAGCACCGTCACGTCGATCCCGGCGGCGGCAGCAGCGGCGATCAGCCGCATGCCTGGATCGTTGACGCCCGGCAGCCCCGCATCCGAGACGAGCGCGACACGATCGCCCCGCCCAAGCCGCTCCAGAACCTCCTCGACGCGCGCAGCCTCGTTGTGCCGGTGGTAGCTGAGCACCCGCGCCTCGATTCCGTGCCGATCGAGCAGGATGCGTGTTCGCCGCGTGTCCTCGCAGAGGACGACATCCGCCTCGCGCAGCTCGGCCAGCACACGCAGCGTCACGTCGTCGAGGTTTCCGATCGGCGTTGCACACACCGCGAGCGGCATTACCGGTTCCCGTCGAGCGCCTCGAACCCCACGAACGCCGCCCCGACGAGACCGGCCTCGGCGCCCAGCTCCGCGGAAACGACCCGAAGTGTCTCGTCCGCTGGCGGCATCGCCTCCCGGCGAGCCGCTTCGCGCGCCGGCCCGAGCACAAGCTCGCCCGCCGCTGCTCCGAATCCGCCGCCAATGACAACGAGCTCGGGATCGAAGATGTTGACGAGCGAACCGATGGCCGCCCCGAGCGACTCGCCGATGCGCGCGAGAGCGTCTCGAGCCGATGCGTCACCGTCCGTGGCTCTCGCGATCAGCGTCTGAGCGTCGGCGTCGTGGCCGTACAGATCGCGAGCGATGCGGTCGGCCGCCTGACCTGACGCGAAACCTTCGAGGTGTCCTCGTCCCCCACAGGCACACGGCGGGCCCCCTTCCTGGACGACGACGTGCCCGAGCTCCGCCCAATTTCTGAAGAGCCGCCCGTCGACGACGATTCCCCCGCCGACGCCCGTTCCCAGCGTGAGCATGACGAGATTCATCGCGCCCCGGCCCGCTCCCCGCTTCCACTCTGCGAGCGCCGCGACGCTCCCGTCGTTCTCGACACCAACGGGCAAGCCGTACCGCTCCTTCGAGCGAGCTACGAGGTCGACGTTCGCCAAGGGGAGATTGACGGCTTTCAGGATGAGCCCGGTACCGCGCTCGAGGCGGGCCGGGATCCCGTAGCCGATGGCCGCGACATGATCGTCAAGGAGTTCCTCGACGGCCGCATCGAGAGCCGCGAGAACCGCGTCCTGCGACTCGCCAGGGGTGTCGACCTCTCGCTCCGAGACCACGGTTCCGTCGCGGTCGACGAGCCCCGAGAGGATCTTCGTCCCACCGAGATCGAGCCCGATGACGAGGGGAGCGGCCACGGCGCGGGCTACGATAACGGCCCGAATGGCCGAGGGAGACAAGCCCTACCGGCTGTACCGCGGTGGCCGCAAGAAGGGCAAGGTTCCCCTCGCAAGACCGACGCGCCCCCCGACGCAGCCCTCACGGACGCCGGACGCACCGCGTCGGCGGCGGCGCTGGGGCCTCTGGACCGGCCTCGCGCTCGTCGGCTTCCTCGTCCTCCTCGCCGTCTGGGGTGCACTCGGCTACCGCTCGTTTTCGAGCGGCGTCGACAAGGCGAACAAACGTCTCCCGAGCGCAGCGCGGGCGCAGCTTGCGACCCGTGACACGTCGCTTCTCTCCGACCCAGCGACGGTGCTCGTCATCGGAACCGACGGCGGTCGCGCCCCCGGCCGCGGCGATGCGAATCGGTCGGACTCGCTGCTCCTTCTGCGCACCGACCCCGGGAAGCACCGCCTCTCGTACCTCTCGATCCCGCGTGACCTGCGAGTCGAGATCCCCGGCTACGGGACCTCGAAGATCAACGCCGCGAACCAGATCGGCGGCCCCGCGCTCACGCTCGCGACCGTGCGCGTGCTCACCGGTCTTCGCATCGACCACGTCGTCGTCGTCGACTTCGACGGCTTCCGCGAGCTCATCGACTCGCTCGGCGGAATCACCGTCGACGTGCCGAAGCGGATCCTCTCGAACCCGTTCGACTGCCCGTTCAAGCCGAAGCGCTGCCAGGAGTGGGAAGGCTGGCGCTTCGCGAAGGGGCCACAGCACATGGACGGTCGCCGCGCGCTCGTCTACTCGCGGATCCGCACGAACCAGCTCGACCCGTCCGACACGGACATCAGTCGAGGGACACGCCAACAGGCCGTCGCCGACGCGGTGGGTGACGAGATCGTGAGCCTGCGGACGTTCCTGCGCCTGCCCTTCTCCGGAGACTCGCTCGCAGCTCCTCTCGCCACCGACATGTCTGCGTGGGAGCTCGCGCAGCTCGGCTGGGTGCGCTTTCGCGCGGACTCCAGCGGCTCGCTGCGCTGCCGTCTTGGCGGAGAGTCCGCCACGATTGGCGGCGAGTCGACCATTCTCGGCTCGGAGGACAACGTGGCGGTGATCTCGATGTTCCTCGGCCGGTCGGCCCCCCTGCCGCCGCCGAAGGGAACGCTCTACGGCGCAGGTTGCACGCGACGCCGCTAGTCAGTCGAGTCGGTCGAAGGCTTCGACTTTGACTCGCTCGCCGGCTTCTCGGCGGGCTTGTCGGAGGCCTTGTCCTTCGAGGTCGTCGTATCGCCGTCCGTGTCCTTGGACTTCTTCTTCCCCTTGCCGTAGTCCGTGGAGTAGAACCCGGATCCCTTGAAGTGCACCGCGACCGGGAACAGGATCTTCTCCACCGGCCCGGCACCGCAGGTGGCACACGCCTCGGCGGGTTGATCGCTCATTCGCTGGAAGAGCTCGAACGTGTGCCCGTTCGGACAGCGGTACTCGTAGATGGGCACGTGGCCGAGAAGGCTAGCGCCCGCTACGGAGGGGATTGCTCGCTCTCGCGCTCCTCCTCGAGGAGCTCGAGGTAGCA
>DASTEM010000223.1:0-3793 GCA_035709545.1 Gaiellaceae bacterium
GACATCCGTGATGCGCGCGCCGTCGGCCTCCGCGACGACGAGGCGTGGCGTGGTTGCCCCGGGTGCAACGTAACGCGCCCGCGCTGCTGCGATTCTCTCCGCCTGAGTCCCTTCCGTCACGGACACGGCCGCGATTATGCACACGTCGGTGCGCGAGGGCACACATCTGACGTGTTCAGGAGCGAATTCGTGGGGACGTGACGACTACCATCCGGGGAGCGCCGGGGTAGCTCAGCTGGCAGAGCACGGGTTTTGTAAACCTGAGGCCGCGGGTTCGAGCCCCGCCCCCGGCTCTCGAGCGGGACTCTCCGACGCCACGCGTTGGCCACGCGGCGGGCTCGATGTTCGCGTTGCGCCTGAAGACGTTCTCCGGGTCGAGCCGCTTCTTTGCTCGGCGTTCCTTCGGACTCAGCCTCGACTATGCGAGCACTTCGCGCGTCTTCTGATGCGCGAGGATCTTACGCTTGACCCGCTGGAGCGCGTTGTCGATCGTCTTCGTGTCGCAGCCGAGACCCTCGGCCATCTCCTCGTAGGAGTTCCCCTCGAGGTACAGGGTCAACGCTTCCGACTCGAGCGACGAGAGGCCCGTGCCGAGGCAGCCGACGAGACTCTGGAGCTCCTCGGTCGAGATCACGCAGACGGACGGGTCGTTGACGCTCGGCCCCGGCAGCGCGTCGCCGAGCGTGCAGTCGCCTTCCGACTCCTGACCCGCGGGTGTATGGCTGAACGACACATAGGTGTTCAGAGGTGAGTGTTTGAACCGCGTCGCAGTCTTGATCGCGGTGATGATCTGGCGCGTGACGCAGAGCTCGGCGAAGCTGCGAAACGACGTCTCCTTGTCCGGGCGGAAGTCGCGCATCGCCTTGTACAGACCGATCATCCCCTCCTGAATCAGGTCATCGCTATCGCCGCCGGCGAGGAAGTACGAGCTCGCCTTCAGCCGAACGAAGCCCGTGTAGCGCCGCATGAGCGCGTCCAACGCCTCCTTGTTCCCGTTACGCGCCTTGAGGACGAGCTGAAGATCTTCAAGCTCTCGTTGAGCTTTCTGGGCGCTTTTCGGTGCTGCGGCGGTGCGGGCGGCCATCGCGTTTACCCCCGTGTCTGGCGTCGTTGTGGGGCTCGCTCGAGCAAGCCTGGAACACCGACTCGCTCAAGTCTCACCTTGAAGTTGAGGCAGAAGCTAGCACTATCTGCCGAGCGTTACAAGACCTTTGCGAAAGTTCCAGAATGCTAGGAACATATGTTCGTATGCGGAAGTGGGTTCTCCATACCGCGCCAAGCCGAGCGGTCTGCGACGATCAGCCCGCGGCGGCCGACGAGGGAGGCTTCGCCCCTACAGGCCGCGGCGCAAGCGTTCGAGGCGCTCGCGCGTCTCGGCGTCGAGTCGGTCGCCGACGCGGCCGCCGGCCCCGGTCTGCTCGCGTTCGGTGTGGCTCATGGGCTCGAGGCCGGAGAGGAACGCACGCGACGTCTGCTTGCGCACCTCCTGACCCGATGTCCTCCGTACCAGTGAATCGGACGAGACGACGCAGACGAGCTCGGCGGCTCGATTCTCTGCGGCGAGGCGTTCGAGAACGTCGTCGGCATGGACCGCGAAGCGAACGGACAGCGGGCCGATCCGGCGATCCTCCCCCACTCCGTCGAAGACCACGACACCACGCACGCCTCTCCCAGCGACGAAGCTCGCGAGCGCGTCCACCAACTCGCCGGGATCGGTGAAGTCTCCCGCGTGCAGCAGGTTGTAGCCGTCGAAGAGATAAAGCGTCGGATCAGGCATCGCCGCTACAGAATGCCTTGCGGCTCAGAGCCACAGGGCTTCAGGACGAAGAGTGACGCTGGCGCCGAGCCTCGTACAAGAGGAGGGCGGCGGCGACGCTCACGTTCAGTGAGCCGACCTTCCCGGCGAGCGGGATCGCGATGACTCCGTCGCACGTTCTGCGCACGAGCGGTCGTACACCCCTCCCCTCCGCGCCGAGAACGAGCGCAACACCGCCCACGAGATCGGACTCCCATAGCGGGATCGTGCCCTCAGCGTCCGCGGCGTACGTCCAGAGATGGTTTCCTTTGATGTCGCCGAGGTAGCGCGCGAGGTTCGGCACGACCGCTATTGGAAGATGCTCTACGGCGCCCGCCGAAGCCCGGCATACCGCCGGAGTCACGCGCACGGAGCCGTGCGCCGGGACGACGACCCCGGTCGCCCCCGCACCTTCCGCGCTGCGCGCGACTGCACCGAGATTGTGAGGATCCGTGACTTGGTCGAGGCAGACGAGCAGCGGGCTCTCCCCCGCAGCCAGCTCGTAGGCGTCGGCGTATCGATACGGCTCGCACCAGGCGACGACCCCCTGGTGGTCGCGGGTGCCGGCCGCTTCGGTCAGCAGTCGCTCGGGCTTGACCTGTGCCCGAGGCCCAGCGTCGAGCCACGGAATCTGACTCGCCGCGCGCTCGCTGACCCACGTCTCGAGCACCTGACGCGGGCCCCGATACAACTCTCGCGCCGCCTGCCGCCCGTAGACGATTTCGCGGGTCACCGCAGGCGGACGAGCCGGTAGCCGTCAGCTTCGTCGCGAACTTCCCAGCCGGCGGCGTCGAGCTCGGCGCGGAGGCGATCGGCTTCGTCGAAGTTGCGAGCGGAGCGCGCCTCCTGCCGCTGCGCGGCGAGCACGACGATATCTGCGGGAGCCTCGTCGTCCGCCGCCAAGGACTCGAGTCCGAAAATGGCGAGCGCACGACGTAGCAGCTCGTGGTCGCGCCACTCGTGCATCACAGCCAGGGCCTGCGGCGTGTTGAAATCGTCATCGAGCGCGGCCGCGAAACGCTCCCACGAGCCGACCCGCGCGGGCTCGCTCGGGTTTCTGAAAACGTCACGGATACCTTCCGCGCGAGCCGCCGCCTGCGCCATGACCTCGTCGTCGAAGTCGACAGGCTTGCTCCAGTGCCCCGCGAGGTGGAAGACGAGTAGCGCCTCGCGGCCCCAGACGTCGAGCACATTGCGCAGCGTGACCACATTGCCGAGCGACTTCGACATCTTCGCCGCATCGAGCTCGAGCATTCCGTTGTGCATCCAGATCCGTGCGAACCGGTGCCCAAGGCTCCTCGATTGCGCGAGCTCGTTCTCGTGGTGAGGGAAGCGAAGATCGTTTCCGCCACCGTGAATCTCGAACTCCTCGCCCAGGAACTTCTCCGCCATCGCCGAGCATTCGATGTGCCAACCGGGTCGTCCTGGGCCCCACGGCGACCCCCAGGCCGCATCCTCGTGTGGCTTCTGTGATTTCCAGAGCGCGAAGTCACGCTGGTCCTCCTTCAGCTCGCTCTGCTCCTGCGCGACCATCTCCTCGAGCTTGGCGCCCGAGAGGCGTCCGTACTCGGGGAAGCCGGCGACCCGGAAGTAGACGTCGCCCTCCGCGACATACGCGTGGCCCGCATCGACAAGCGCCTCGATGAACTCAACGATCTCCGGAATCGTCTCCGTTGCTCGCGGCTCGATGTCCGGCCGACCAAGCCCAAGAGCGTCGGTGTCCTCGAAGAACCAGGAGGTTGCGCGTTCCGACAGCTCCCTACTCGGGATCCCCTGTTTGCCCGCCTCGAGATAGACCTTGTCATCGACGTCGGTGATGTTGTGAACTAGCGTCACCTCGTAGCCGGTGCTCCGCAGCCAGTTGCGAAGCCACATGGCGAGGACGAACGGGCGTGAGTTGCCGACGTGAATTCGCTGATACACCGTGGAGCCGCAGACGTACATACGGATTGGGCCCGGCGGTGGCGGCAGCTCGACGAGCGAGCGCGTGAACGTGTC
>DASTEM010000224.1:0-2736 GCA_035709545.1 Gaiellaceae bacterium
CTCGTCTGCGAGATCGACACCGTGCGCGGTCCGATCGGCCGAGGCAAGGCTACGGCACATGTCGGGGATGAGCTCGCCGCGCGCGGAACTCTGACGTTCGCGGTGGAACGGTAGGCGGCGATGCTTGCCGCGGCCCGCGCAGGGCCCCGAATTGGAATCACGGGACTCGGGACGCACGTCCCCGAGCGCGTCATGACGAACGACGAGCTCGCGCAGATCGTCGAGACCTCGGACGAGTGGATCCGCGAGCGGACCGGAATCCGAGAGCGACGGATCGCGGCGGACGACGAGGCATTGACCGACATCGCCTTGCCCGCTGCGACCGAGGCCCTATCCGACGCCGGCGTCGATCCGGGCGAGATCGACCTCCTCATCTGCGCGACGGTGACGCCCGACATGATGTTCCCGACCTCCTCAGCGCTCCTCGCCGACACCTTGGGGATGCCGAAGGCCGCCGCGTACGACCTTCTCGCCGGCTGCACGGGCTTCGTCTACGCGATCGCGCAGGCGTATGGGATGCTGGCGTCGGGGCTCTCGCGACGCGCGCTCGTGGTCGGCGGCGACGTTCTCTCCAAGATCCTGGACTGGGAGGACCGCTCGACGCTCGTCCTCTTCGGCGACGGCGCGGGCGCGGTTGTCATGGAGCCAGTCGAGCGGGGCGGCTTTCTCGGTTTCGAGCTCGGCGCGGACGGCGGCGGCGGCGAGAATCTCTGGTATCCGGGCTCGGGGTCACGGAGGTTCGAGAACCCCGACGCGCTGCTGAAGATGAACGGGCGTGAGGTCTTCAAGTTCGCAACACGGATCATGGTCTACTCTGCCGAGCAGCTCTTGCCGACGTGCGGCAAGACCGTGGAAGACGTCGACGTCTACATCCCGCATCAGGCCAACAAGCGGATCATCGACTACGCGGTCGCTAAGCTCGGGATTCCTTCGGAGAGGACAATCGTGAACGTCGATCGCTACGGCAATACGTCATCGGGCTCAATCCCACTTGCGCTCGCAGATGCGCGTGAGGAAGGGCGACTGCAGGACGGAGCGCTGATCCTGATGACGGGGATGGGCGCCGGCCTCACCTGGGGCTCGGCCCTCATGGAATGGACTAACGGGAGGCTCTGATGAGCAAAGTCGCGTTCTGCTTCCCCGGCCAGGGTTCTCTGGAGATGGGAATGGGCAAGGAGATCGCCCACGCGTTTCCCGCGGCGCGCGAGGTGTATCGCGTCGGCTCGGCGGCGTCCGGGCTGGATCTCGAGAAGCTCTGCTTCGAGACTCCGCTCGAGGCGATGGTCGAGACCGAGGTGCAGCAACCCGCTCTCGTCGCGACAAGCCTCGCGATACTCGCGGCGATGCGCGAGCGCGGGCTCGAGCCGGATGTCGTCGTCGGTCACTCGGTGGGCGAGTTCGCGGCCCTTGCGGCGGCGGGTTCCCTCGAGACGGGGGAGGCGATCGGGCTCGTCCGGGAGCGTGGTCTCGCGATGGCAGAGGCCGCCCGCCAGCGGCCGGGCGCGATGGCGGCGATCCTCGGGCTCGCCGACGAGGAGGTCGAGAAGCTCTGCCGGAGGATCGTCGGCGTGTGGCCGGCGAACTACAACTGCCCGGGACAGATCGTGATCTCGGGCGAGCACCAGGCCGTAGAGGAGTGCTGCGCCGAGGCCGAGAGCCTCGGCGCCCGACGAGCCGTGAAGCTCAAGGTCTCGGGCGCGTTCCACAGCCCGCTCGTCGCCCGTGCCGCCGATCGATTGCGGCCCGCCCTCGACCGCGTGCGGTTCGCGGAGCCCCTGGCGCCGTTCATGTCGACGGTCACCGCGAAGGTGGAGCCTGCGCAGCGGATCGCCGCGCTGCTCGTCGATCAGCTGACCGGGCCGGTGCGGTTCACCCAGGCGGCGACGGAGCTCGTGCGCTCCGGGGCGACGACCTTTGTGGAAGTTGGGCCGGGCAATGTTCTTTCCGGTCTCGTAAAGCGAATCGACCGCAGCGTGAAGACGATGTCCGTGAGCACCCTGGAGGGCCTGGAGCGCGCGCAGGAAGCTCTCGCCCGGTGACGCCAGCCGCGTTCTGCTCCCTCGAGGGGAGGAACGCGCTCGTGACGGGCGCCTCGCGTGGGATCGGTCGCGCGATTGCGACCAACCTTGCGTCCGCAGGTGCGTCCGTCGTTCTCTCGTACCGGACAGGAGCGGATGAAGCTCAAGGGCTTGCGACGGAGATCGGCGCTCGCGCCGTTCAGGCGGACGTCTCCGATCCCGGGTCGGCGCGTGCGCTCGTCGACGAGGCCGGCGACCTCGACATCCTCGTGAACAACGCCGGCGTGACTCGTGACGGGCTTCTCGTGCGGATGTCCGACGAGGACTGGGACACGGTGATCGACACCAACCTCGCCTCGTGCTTCTACACGTGCAGGGCAGCCGCTCGCGGGATGATGAAGAAGCGCTCCGGGGCTGTCGTGAACATCTCCTCGATCGTCGGGCTGCGTGGGAACTGGGGTCAGACGAACTACGCCGCCTCGAAGGCCGGGATCATCGGGTTCACGAAGTCGCTCGCCCGCGAGCTCGGGAGCCGGAACGTCCGCGCGAACGTGGTCGTCCCTGGCTATGTGAAGACGCAGCTGACTGACGCTCTCCCCGAGGGAGCCACCGACGCAATGCTGCAAAACACTCCCCTCGGGCGGCTCGGCGAGCCTGAGGATGTAGCGGGAGCGGTACGGTTTCTGTGCTCCGACGAAGCGTCGTTCATCACGGGCGC
>DASTEM010000225.1:0-3515 GCA_035709545.1 Gaiellaceae bacterium
TCACGGACGATCTGCTCGACCTGCTCCTCGTCGACCGGCACCACGGTCTCGCCGCGGGCGTCCATCCGCTCGACCGCCTCGCGCGTATCGGCGAGCGAGGCCGGTGGATCCGGCTTGATCATGATGATCCAGCCCGCGAGCGGCCCCGGTGTCTGAGAGCGGGCGAGATGGAGGATCTGCTTGAAACCGTTCGTAGTGATCAGCCCCACGCGGGCGCCCTTCGACTCGAGCACCGCGTTCGTGGCGACGGTTGTCCCGTGGAGGATGTTACGAAGCTCCGAGACCTCGATACCCGCCTCGTCGCAGATACGACCGACGCCGCTCAGCACCCCCTGGGAGGGGTCGGCGGGCGTGGACGGAGTCTTGACGCGGAACTGAGCTCCGCCGTTCGAGTCGCTGACGAGGAAGAGGTCGGTGAACGTCCCACCCACGTCGACCCCGAGTCTGTACGCCATTCCCGCTCTCCTTCTTCTGCGTTATCCGGCCACCGGCGCGAACACACCGGCTCTGTAGACCATCCCCTCGAGCTCGCGTCCGAGGACGCCCTCGAGCCATTCGGCCACGGAGATGAGCTCGTTGAGATCGACTCCCGTCTCGATCCCTTCGCCGTGGAGCATGTAGACGAGATCCTCGGTGCAGATGTTGCCCGTTGCCCTCGGCGCGAAGGGGCAGCCGCCTATGCCGCCGATGGACGCGTCGAGCACCGTGGCGCCCGCCTCGATTCCGACGAGGGCGTTGGCGATGCCCGTGTTCCGCGTGTTGTGCAAATGCAGCCCGATCGGCTTTCCGTTCGCGAAGCTGAGCGTTTGCTCGACCAGCTCGCGCACTTGGCGGGGGACGCCCACCCCGATCGTGTCCGCGAACACGATCTCGTCCGCTCCCGTCGCAACGAGCCGCTCCGCGAGGCCGAGCGGCGTGCTCGGAGGGACTTCGCCCTCGAAGGGACAGCCGAACGCGGCGCCGACCGTCACCGTGACGCGCAGTCCATCCTCGTGCCCGCGCTCGACGATTCGTGACGCGGCCGTGAGCGACTCCTCGACGGACGCGTTCTGGTTTCGCTGGTTGAACGTCTCCGTGGCCGCGAATGCGAAGTGCACCTCGTCGAGGGACACCGCCGCAAGGCGGTCGTAGCCCTTCTCGTTGAGAACGAGTCCCGCATACAGCACTCCGGCTGCACGGTCGATCCCCGCCACGACCTCCTCGGCGTCGCCCATCTGCGGCACGCGCTCCGGGTTCACGAAGCTCACTGCCTCGATCCGCGGCAGACCGGCTCCGGCGAGGCGGTTGACGAGCTCGGCGCGTGTCTCGGGCTGGAGGATCTTGGGATCGTTCTGGAGCCCGTCTCGCGGACCGACGTCGCAGATCTCGATCCTCACAGGATGCCCTCCGCCTCGAGCTCGGCGATCTCCTCGTCGGCGAGTCCGAGCAGGCCTCCATACACGTCTTGATTGTGGCTTCCTTCCTCCCACGTCCCCGACCAGCGCACGGCACCTGGAGTCTCTGAGAACTTCGGCACGATGCCCGGGCCGATGTACGCGCCGAACCCGGGGTCCGTGTGCTCGAGCAGCATCTCGCGAGCCCAGAAGTGCTTGTCGGCGAAGATGTCGGCAATCGTGTAGATCGGCCCGCAGATCACGCCCGCGTCGTTCAAGACGCGGTCGATCTCTGCCATGTCGCGCGCGGCTGCCCACTCGCGAACGATGGCCTCGATCGCCTCCTGGTTCTCGCCGCGGGCGAAGTGAGTAGCGAATCTGGGGTCACTTGCGAGCTCGGGCTGTCCCATCGCTTCGCAAAGACGACCGAAGACGCCGTCGGCGTTCGCCGCGATCACCATCCAGCTGCCGTCGCTCGACTTGAAGATGTTCGAGGGCGCGACGCCCTTCAGCCCTGTTCCGCCCGGGCCGCGCACGATGCCGAGGCGGTCGTATTCCGGCACCGTGCTCTCGAGCAGCGCAAAACACGACTCGACCAGCGAGACATCGACGACTTGCCCGCGGTCGAAGCCGAGCGCGTCGCGCTTGTAGAGGGCGGCTAGCACACCCATCGCGGCGAACATTCCTGCGAGCGAGTCCCCGAGCGAGAAGTGCATCCGTGGGGGCGGCTCGCCGGGAAAACCGTTCATGTAGCGGATTCCACCCATCGCCTCGGCGACGGAGGCAAACCCTGCGCGGGCCGCGTAGGGGCCCGTCTGTCCGTAGCCCGAAACGCGTGCGATTACGAGCTTCGGATTGACGGCCCACAGCTCGGCTGGGCCGATGCCCCACTTCTCGAGCGTTCCCGGTCGGAAGTTCTCCACGAGAACGTCGGCGCGTTTCGCGAGCTCGATCAGGAGCGCCTGCCCGCGTTCCTGGCGGAGATCGAGCGTGACGCACTTCTTGTTTCGAGACTGCACCGGCCACCACAGGGAGCGGCCTTCGTAGCGCGCGTGGCCCCAGTCGCGCATTGGGTCGGGCTTCCCGGGAGGCTCGATCTTGATGATCTCGGCTCCCATGTCCCCCAGGAGTCGCCCCGTGAAAGGTCCTGCGAGCAGCATGCCGAGCTCGAGTACACGGACACCGGCGAGCGGGCCTGGGCCGTCCGCATCCCGCTGGGAGGTCTGAGAGGCGACCGCAGCTTCGCTCATGGGCCAACCTCCTGCCCATGAGCGGGGAGGGGTGTGGGGAACCCATGCGCCTTGCGCCTAGGGAGGGGGCACGTGGGGGAACCATGGGTTCCTCCACGCAAGAAACGGGAGGTTCCCCACGCTCTCAAAAAGAAGGGGGCACACGGGACTCTCGACAGACCGGAGTTCGCTCGCGCGAACTCCGGTCGCGGACAAGCGTGGGGAAACGTGGTTTCCCCCGTGAACGCGAGCCGAAGGGGAGCGTTGCTCATTCCGAATCTTCCAGCTCGCGAACGCGCTGCACGAGCAAGTCGCGCGCCTCGAAGACGTGCTCCTTCATCACCAGCTCTGCGCGCTCAGCGTCATGCATCTCGACCGCTCGTGCGATCTGCCGGTGGTAGTGCGACGAGATGCGCCGCTGCTCCGGCGAGTACCAGATATAGGACTTGTAGACGAGCGGGAGCTCGATCACTTTGCGCACCATGCTGGCCACGCGTGCGCTTCCGGCCGCCTCGAGGATGGCGTTGTGGAACACGAGGTTCTCCTTCACGAGGGCCCGGACGTCGGCGTCCGACACCTCTTCGAACCGGTCGCAGCTTGCCCAGAGAGCTCGGACGAGCGTCTTCGTCGCGCGCGCAGCGGCCCGCCTTGCAGCGTAGCCCTCCAACAGGGCGCGGAGCTGATACAGGTCGTCGAGATCCCCGGCGTCGTGAACGCGAACTGTGGCGCCGCGGTTCGGGGCGGCTTCGACGAGACCCTCTGCCTGGAGAACCAGCAGTGCTTCCCGAACGGGAGTGCGGCTGATGCCGAGCTCGCGCGCGAGCTCCTCCTCCTTCAAGCGTGCCCCCGGCGCGTACGTCCCGCCCACGATCGCCTGGCGAATCATCTCTGCGACGGCGACGCTCGCATTGCC
>DASTEM010000226.1:0-6266 GCA_035709545.1 Gaiellaceae bacterium
CCTGTCGCGACTCACTCTGGGCTGCGCTCGACGCAGCGGCGGCCGAGCTCGAGGCGACGCAGGGGCCGGCGCCGTCGTCGTGGCGGGCCGACGCGACCGCGGAACGGATCAGGTTCACGTCGGGCGTTCTGCCCGACGCGATGCGATGGTCGAACCGTCCGACATTCCAGCAGCTCATGTCGTTCTCGGGCCACCGCCCGCGCTTAGGCTGAGTCTCGGGGCTTTCGCGTCGCAGTACCGCGGACCGCGCGATAACGCCAAGTTACAAATTGCTACAAAGTGGTCTTAGCTCGCTTGAAAGGCTTTGCTGCAGCGTCTGTCTTGTCTCACCGAAGCTTGTGACAGCTTGTAACTTGGCGTGATGGCCTTCTTCGTCGACCTGCGGCGCTAGTCTCAAAAGGTGACGGGGAAGCGGTACTTGATGGCGCCGGGACCGACGCCGGTCCCGCCTGAGGTGCTCGCCGCGAGCGCGGCGCCCATCATCCACCACCGCGGCCCCGACTTCCGCGCCGTCATGCTTCGCACGCTCGCGCGGTTACAAGAGGTGTGCCGGACGCAGAACGACGTCCTGCTCTTCACCGCTTCGGGCTCCGCAGCATTCGAGTCGGCCGTCGTCAACCTGCTGTCGCCCGGCGAGCGCGTCCTTGCGGTCATGGCCGGCGCGTTCGGCGAGCGCTGGGCGACCCTCGCGCGGGCGTACGGCGTCGACGTCCACGAGCTCCGCTACGCGTGGGGAGAGACGCCGCGCGCTGAGGATGTCCGAGCTCGCCTCGACGAGACAGGCGCGACGACTGTGTTCATCGTGCACTCGGAGACGTCCACGGGGGTCGTCTCGGACGTCCAGGCGATCGCCCACGCGGCCCGCGAGGCGGGAGCGCTGATCGTCGTCGACGCTGTCTCGAGTTTGGGAGCCGTTCCGCTCGAGACGGATGCCTGGGGTCTCGACGTCGTCGTCGCCGGGTCGCAAAAGGCGTTGATGACACCACCCGGGCTCTCGGTCGTCACCGTCTCGGAAGGTGCGTGGGCTCGCTCTCGCGACGCTCGGCTCCCCCGGTTCTACTTCGACTGGGAGCGCATGCGCGGCTCGCTCGAGACCGGCTCGACCCCGTTCACTCCTGCCGTGAGCATCGTCACGGCACTCGATGTCGCCCTCGGTCTGCTTCTCGAAGAGGGCCTCGATGCCGCCTTCGCCCGCCACGCTGCGCTCGGCCGGGCGTGTCGGGAGGGCGCGAAGGCGATGGGTCTCGAGCTCTACTCGCCCGACGAGGAGCGCTCGGCGATCGTCACCGCGATTCTCACGCCCGAGGGCGTCGACGCGCGCGAACTCGTCCGGGCGCTTCGCGATCGCTTCGGCATCACGGTGGCGGGCGGCCATGGCGAGCTCGGTCCTAAGCTTTTCCGGATCGGCCACATCGGCTACTACGACGTGCTCGACATCACCACTGTGCTTGCGGCCGTCGAGGCGCTCCTGGTCGAGGGTGGAGCGGACATCGAGCGCGGGGCGGCGGTCGGCCGTGCGCTCGAGGCGTACCGCGAGACCGCGCGTGTCTGACGATCCGCGACCGAGAGTCCTCGTCCGTGAGCCGATTGCCGCATCAGGGCTGGAGCTGCTGCGGGAGAGGTTCGAGGTTGTCGAGGACTCGGAGTCGGATCTCGCCTCGATCATCGGCGGCTTCGACGCGATCGTCGTTCGTTCGGCGACGAAGCTCGATGCACCTCTGATCGAGCGGGCAGAGCGCCTGAGAGTGATCGGGCGAGCGGGCGTCGGCCTCGACAACGTGGACGTGGAGGCGGCCACGCGGCGCGGGATCGTCGTCGCGAACACGGCCGAATCCACCGTGATCTCCGCGGCCGAGCACACCATCGCCTTGCTCCTAGCGCTCGTGCGGAACGTGCCGCAAGCTCAAGCCGCGCTCGCCTCGGGCACGTGGGCACGCGAGCGTTTCGCCGGCGTCGAGCTGGCGGGGAAGACTCTCGGCCTCCTGGGTCTCGGGCGCATCGGGCGGCAGGTTGCCCGCCGCGGGCTCGGGCTCGGGATGAGAGTGGTCGCATATGACCCGTTCGTCGCGGTGGACCGGTTCCGCGAGCTCGGCGTCGACCCTGCGGAGACTCTCGCCGACCTCTACGCCGTCGCGGACGTCATCACGCTGCACCTTCCGCTCAGCGATCAGACGCGGCACCTCCTCGATGCGGAAGCATTCGCGCGGATGCGCGACGGCGTTCGGATCGTGAACGCTGCGCGCGGCGGGCTCGTCGACGAGGAGGCGCTCATGGTCGCGCTGCGATCGGGGAAGGTTGCCGGCGCCGCACTCGACGTCTTCGAAAGAGAGCCGTACTCGGGCCCGCTCCTCGAGCTCGACAACGTCGTCACAACACCCCATCTGGCGGGATCGACGGCCGAGGCGCAGGATCGTGCGGGAGTGATGATCGCGGAGCAGGTCGCTGCCGCGCTCGACGGCGAGATCGTGCAAACCGCCGTGAACATCCCGGCCATCGAGCACGGCGACCTCGAGGCGCTCGGGCCGTTCGTCCCGCTCGCGGCCAAACTCGGGCGATTGGCGATGGCGCTAAGCACCGGCTGGCCGGAGCACATCGTCGTGGCCGTCCATGGCCCTTTGTCGGAGCGCGATACACGCCTGCTCACGGTCGCGGCGCTGAACGGCGCGTTCCAGGGCCAGGTCGACGAGATCGTGAACGTCGTGAACGCGCCCGTCATCGCCGCGGAGCGCGGAATCGACGTCTCCGAGCAGCGGTTCCCGGCCTCACGCCATTACACGAACCTCGTGCGCGTGGTCGTGTCTGCCGGTGGGGCGGACGTCGAAGTCTCTGGAACGACCATCGGACCGGAGCCTCGCCTCTTTCTTGCCGGCGCCCTTGGCTATGCGATCGACATCGAACTCGCGCCGCGGATGGCCTTTCTCGTCTACGACGACGTTCCGGGCGTGATCGGGCGGGTCGGGACGATGTTCGGCGACGCGGGCGTGAACATCGCGAACATGGCGGTCTCCCGGACGACGGAGGGGGGCAAGGCGCTCATGGCCTTCTCGATCGACTCGGAGGCCCCGTCCGAGCTCGTCGAGCGCGTGCAGGCCGAGGGGTTCGACGACGCGCGGTTCATCTCATTTGGTTGAGATCCCTCAGCTCGGTGCGCGCGGAGGCGGGTGGGTCGTCCTCCAGTTCGCGCTCATGGTGGCGATTCTCGTGCTCGGCGTCGCAGGCCCTGGGTGGCCCGACGGCGCCCGGTGGTGGGTCAAGGGCGCGGGTGCGGTCCTCGTGTGCGGCGGCACGGTCGTCTTTGTGAGTGCCACGCGAGCGCTCGGATCAGGGTTGACGCCGTTTCCGCGCCCTGCCGACGCAGCAGACCTCGTGGAGACGGGGCCCTACGCAGTCGTGCGGCACCCGATCTACGCGGGCGGGATTCTCTTCTTCGCCGGTGTCTCTCTCGCCTTGTCGCTCGCGGCGCTTGTGGCCACCGGTGTCCTAGCTCTCGTATGGGCACTCAAGGCGCAGGTCGAGGAGCGCTTCCTGCGGGCGGAGAATCCGAGATACGACGCCTACTGCGAGCGGACGCGTTTCCGGCTCATTCCGTTCGTCTACTAGTAGATGCTTGACCCGAAATTCGCGCGGGCCGGATGACGAGCACGACACGGCGCCGGATCGCCGCCCTCGCGCGTCGCACAGGCTTCTAGCCCGCACGACGCGTGAGTGCCGACGCCCGTCTTGGTCGTGACCGCCCCCGGCTGCGCGCCAATTTCCGGTCAAGCATCTGGCCGAGGGTACGCTTCTCCCCGTGGTCGGGCCCTGGCCGGAGCCGGTCGAACGAGTGTCTGCCTTCCTCCGTGAGTCCGGGGCCGAGGCGCGCATCCAGGAGTTCGCCGACGGAACGCCGACCGCCGCGGATGCGGCAGCCGCAGTGGGCTGCGGCCTCGATCAGATCGTCAAGTCGCTCGTCCTCTTGTGCGGAGGCAAGCCTGTGGTGGCGCTCGTCCCGGGCGATCGGCGCGGCGATCCGGCGAAGGTCGCGCGCGCGGTCGGGGCAGAGTCGGCTCGGGTCGCCTCGGCGGCGGAGGTCGAGTCCGCAACCGGGTTCGCGCCGGGTGCCGTCGCTCCGTTCCCGCTACCCCGCGTCGATACCGTGCTCATGGAGCGTTCGCTGCTACAGCACTCGCTGGTCTGGGTAGGCGCGGGATCGTCGCGCCACATGGTCGGGATCGCACCTGTCGAGCTCGGCCGGCTCGCGCAAGCCAAGCCGTTGGACGTCGTAACCGACCGAGCCTAGGATTCGTCGAAACCGAAGGAGAGCTGACGCGATGCAGGAGACCGAGAAGATCTGGATGAACGGCGAGCTCGTCGACTGGGCCGACGCGCGGGTCCATGTCGGTGTACACGGGCTCCATTACGGCTCCGGGGTGTTCGAGGGCATTCGCTGCTACGAGACACCCGAGGGTCCGGCCGTCTTCCGGCTCGGCGATCACCTCCTGCGTCTCGAGCGGTCCGCCAGGGTGCTCTACATGGATCTCCCGTTCACCGTCGAGGAGATCCGTTCGGCGGTGCACGAGCTCGTCGCGGCCAACGGGATTGCGTCGTGCTACATCCGACCGATCGCGTTCTACGGCTACGGCGAGCTCGGAGTCGCGACGGCCGGGAACCCCGTCGACGTTGCGATCATCAGCTTCCCCTGGGGCGCGTATCTCGGAGAGGACAGCCAGAACGCTGGCATCACGGCGACGATCTCGAGCTGGGAGCGCGTCGGGCCGAACGTGATCCCGCACGTCGCCAAGGCGACCGGGATCTACCTGAACTCGATGCTCGCGACGACCGAGGCAAAGCGCGCGGGGTACGACGAGGCCATCATGCTGTCCCACGACGGGTACGTGGCCGACGGGCCGGGCGAGAACATCTTCGTCGTCAAGGACGGTGTACTCCGGACGCCTCCGCTCGCGATGTCGATCCTGCCCGGGATCACCCGGGACACGGTGATTCAGATCGCTCAGGATCTCGGTTACCGCGTGGAGGAGACGCTCCTCATTCGCACCGACCTCTATCTCGCAGACGAGGTGTTCATGGTCGGGACCGCGACCGAGGTCGCGCCCCTGCGGGCCGTCGATGACCACGAGATCGGCGTCGGGCCGATCACGCGCGCGCTGCAGACCGCGTATCTCGACACGGTTCACGGCCGGAGCGAGCGGTGGGCGCACTGGCTCGACGCGGTCGAGATGTCGCCGTCAGCCGCGTAGCAGTGTCGATCTTGAGGACGGTCTCCCTGTCGAGCCCGTGGCTCGACGAGCGGGAGGCGGAGCTCGTCACCGAGGTGCTCGCATCCGGGCGACTTTCGCTTGGGCCCACGATCGACCGCTTCGAGGAGGAGTTCGCGAGCGCGGTCGGCGCGCCGTTCGCGGCTGCCGTCTCGAGCGGTACGGCGGGCCTTCATCTCCTGTGCATCGCGGCCGGCGTGTCGCCGGGCGACGAAGTGATCACCTCGCCGTACTCGTTCGTCGCATCCGCGAACTGCGCGATCTACGAAGGTGCGACCCCGGTGTTCGCGGACGTCGACCGGCGCACGCTCAACCTCGATCCGGCGGCGGTCGAGGCGGCGATCACGGAGCGCACACGGGCGGTCGTCGCCGTCGACATCTACGGCTATCCGTGCGAGCTCGACGAGCTTCGCGCACTGTGCGGCGAGCGTGGTATCGCCCTGATCGAAGATGCCTGCGAGGCGCTGGGTGCGCGGTACAAGGGAAGGCCAATCGGGTCGCAGGGCCCCTCGGCCGTCTTCGCTTTCTATCCCAATAAGCAGATGACCACCGGCGAGGGCGGGATGGTGACGACGCACTCGCAGGACGAGTGGCGCCTTCTCCGCAGTCTCCGCAACCAGGGACGTGCGGACTCGGGAGGCTGGCTCGAGCACGCGCGGCTGGGGTTCAACTACCGACTCGACGACGTCCGCGCAGCGATCGGGCTCGGCCAGCTCGAGAAGCTCGAGAATATCCTCGCGCACCGCGCCTCCGTTGCAGAGCGCTATCGGGCGCTCCTCACCGGTATCGAGGGGCTGGAGCTCCCCTGCGAGGACGACTCGGATCACGAGCGTTCGTGGTTCGTCTACGTCGTCGTACTCCCGGCGGACTTCGATCGTGAGGACGTCATCGCGCAGCTCGATGCTCGCGGGATCCAGACCGCCCGCTACCTTCCGTGCATCCATCTGCAGCGGTACATGCAAGAGCGCTTCGGCTTCGGCGTCGGCCTCTGCCCGGTCGCCGAGGAGCTGA
>DASTEM010000227.1:0-4160 GCA_035709545.1 Gaiellaceae bacterium
GCCACGAAGCACGAGGCTCTCGTCCAGGTGGAGATCGAGCGCGACGGTAACGCCGTCGGATGCGGCCACCGCCCAGCCCTCCTTGCCGTAACGCTCGACGATCACCTCGTCCGGTGTGAGGTCGTGACCTGCGACACGGAAACCACCCCCAGGAAGCTCCTCGAACTCACCCGCCTCGAGCGCCGCACGAACAACACCGAGCTCGCGCCCGAGCTTCGGCCCGAGCAGGCGCAGATTCGGCTTCACGCGCAGCTCGCTCGCGTCGACCTCGCCGAACGAGACGTCGTCGACTCGCAGCTCCTCGGCGATCTCCGCAGCGTGAGCCGCCGCTCCGTCCGCGCCTTGAACGACGAGTCGTACGAGTGGCTGGCGAAGCTTGAGTCCTGAGGTCGATCGAGCCTGGTGCGCAAGCTTGACCACACGCCGCACGTCTGCGATCTCCGCAAGGAGCCCCGCATCCCTGGCCGCCGGCTCGGGCCAGCCTGCGAGGAACACCGATTCCGGAGCTTCGTCGCACGGCGCGGTGAGCTCTCGCCAGAGATGGTCCGCGAGAAACGGCATGACCGGCGAGATAACGCGGGTGCCCTGGACGAGCGCGTACCACAGCACCCTAAATGCGGTCTGATCGCCCTCCCAGCCGCCCGCTCGCCCGTAGAAGCGGCGTCGCGAGCGCCGGATGTACCAGTTCGAGACGTCCTCGACGAAGTCGTCGAACGCGCGAACCACGTCGACCGTCAGCCAGGCCTCATAGGCGGCGGTCGCATCCTCGACGAGCGCGGTCGTCCGTGCGACGAGCCAGTGGTCGAGGGGCTGGAGCTCTCCAGTGGGACCGCGTGTCAGATCGGCCCACTCGGGCTGCCAGCCCTCGATATTCGCGTAGTCAACGAGGAACTTGCAGGAGTTCCAGAGCGTAAGCAGCTTGCGCTGGATGTCGTGCGCGGGGCCGAACCCGAACAGGAGGTTGCGGTCGGGCGGCTGCGCGCAGTACTGCCAGCGCATGACGTCGGCCCCCATCCGCTCGAACGCTTCCGGCGCGTCGATCGTGTTCCCCCACGAGCTGTGCATCTCGCGACCCGCCTCGTCAAGCATCTTCTCGTAGCCGAGCACGCGCTCGAACGGCGCGCGGCCGACGAGCACCACGGACATGAAGAGCTGCGAGTAGAACCAGAGTCGGATCTGCTCGCGCATCTCCGAGACCCAGTGCGCAGGGAACCACGTCTCCCAGTACGCGTGGTCCGGAAGGTCGGCGGTCGTGAGCCCTTTCGCCGCGCCCGTCGCGTAGCCCTCCAGGACGTAACCGTCGCTCTCCCAGCCGAGAGTCGAGAACGGGACGATCCCTGCGTCCAGCCACACGTCCCCGACCTCCGGGATGCGCTCGACCTCCTCGTCGCACTGCTCGCACCGGATGCGGACCTCGTCGATCCAGGGGCGCCGGAGCTCCTCGAGCTGGTCGAGCCCACCCGTGGCGCGCGCCTCGAGTTCGGCACGCGATCCGATGACATTGAGGTGCCCGCACGCACACGGGTAGATCGGAAGCGGGAGACCGTAGTACCGGCGGCGCGAGATGTTCCAGTCGCCGAGGTTGCGGAGCCAGTCGTCCATCAGCTTCCCCATGTATGCGGGGGTCCACTCGACCTCCGCGTTCGCGGCGAGTAGCTGGGGTCGCAACTCGTCGGCCGCGATGAACCAGTCGTCGGAGATCCGGAAGATGAGCGGTGTGTGGCAGCGCCAGCAGAACGGGTACGAGTGCTCGTACGTCTCGGCACGCAGGAGGAGCCCGCGATCGCCGAGATCCGAGACGATCTGATCGGCAGCCTCGGCCGTAGAGATGCCGTGGAGCCAGCCGTAGTCTTCGTAGAAGTGGCCCGACTCGTCGACCGGCGTGAGCACTGGGAGGTCGTGCACGCGCGACAGGTCGAAGTCCTCAGCGCCGCAGCCGGGCGCGATATGGACGATTCCGGTCCCGGTCGCGAGGTCGACCTCGTCCCACGGTATGACGCGGTGCTCGACAGCCGCGCCCGGGACGAAGGTGTCGAACGGCCCGCGGTAGCGGAGCCCGACAAGGTCCCCGCCTCGAGCGCGCTTCTTGAAGGTGGCCCCGTCGGGGGCGAGCGCGACCGCGACCCAGTCTCCGGTTTCGAGGAGGCCGTACTCGGCGTCCGGCTTCACGGCCGCGGCCACGTTGGCCGGGAGCGTCCACGGAGTCGTCGTCCAGACGACGAGTGCCTCGTCGTCGCGCTCGAGAAGCGGGAAGCGCACGTAGAGCGACGGGTCGATACGTTCTTCGTAGCTCCCGTGGAGCTCGTGCGCCGAGATGGACGTGCCGCAGCGCGGACACCACTCCGTCGAGCGGTGTCCCAGCACGAGCCAGCCGCGCTCGTGGACGATCTTCAGGAACTTCCAGATGTACTCGATGTTCGTGTCGGAGAATGTGAAGTAATCGCGGCCCCAGTCCATCCACTGGCCCAGCCGTACCGATCCGTCGGTAAGGGCTCGCGACGATTTCACGACCACGTCGCGACAGCGGCGGGCGAACTCCGCCAGTCCGAACTCCTCGATCTCGCGCTTCGAGTTGAGCCCGAGCTCACGCTCGACGCCGACCTCGATCCAGAGGCCCTGGCAGTCGAAGCCGTTCTGGTAGCGCTGGTGGAAGCCGCGTAACGCCTTGTACCGCTGGAAGACATCCTTGAGTGTGCGACCCCAGGCCGTATGGACACCGAGGGCCATCCTGTTGGCAGTGACCGGGCCGTCGACAAAGCTGAACCTCGGGCCGTCGGCGTTCAGCTCGCGCAGCTTTTCGAACGTCCCTTCGCGCTCCCAGAGCTCGAGGATCTCGAGCTCGAGCGCGTTGTGGTCGGGCTTGTCCGGGAGAGGTGAGAAGATCGGCGCCACGCATCGTCAGTCTAGGGAAGGGTTTCGGCCTCTCCAGCGTTTACGAGTCGACATCCGAAAACCAGCTATAGGAAAGGGAATACATGGCAATTGACGTGACCGAGGCGACCTTCGAGCAGGAAGTCCTGCAGAGCGAAACGCCGGTGATCGTGGACTTCTGGGCCGAGTGGTGTGGCCCCTGCCACGCTGTCTCGCCCGTGCTTGAGAAGATCGCCGAGGAGCGGAAGGACGAGGTCAAGCTCGTCAAGGTCAACATCGACGAGGAACAGGGCCTTTCGATCAAGTACGGAGTCATGTCGATTCCGACCATGATCCTCTTCAAGGAGGGCGAGCCGGCGGCCGCCGCGGTAGGTGCGCAGCCCAAATCGGCTCTCGAGCGCTCGCTGGGTCTCGCGGCGTAATCGCCCGACGGGACTTCCGTCGGAGCACGTAACCTGATAGGAAGCTCTTTCCAGGAATTTTCGTTCCCAAGCTTCCCCCTCCCCCTCCCCTGCCGAAGGGCCAGTTCGCTGGCCCTTCGGTGTCTTCGAGGGTCGTCGGCTTGAAACCAGTCGTTCCCGGCGTCGGCTGATGCTCGGAGGCGGAGTAGCGTACGCGTGTGTCTCCGCGCCACATACCCGCGTCCGTGACGGAGCTCGCGCGCGTCGGACTCTTCGCGGAGCTCCCGGGCGAGATACTGATGAAGCTCGCGGATCGAATGCGGCGCGAGGAGGTCGCCGCAGGCACCGTGCTCATCCGCGAAGGCGACCCCGGCGACCGCTTCTACGTGCTGCTGTCAGGAGTGGCTGCAGTGTCCCAAACGTCTATCGGCGACCGGCGCGTCCTGCGTGCAGGAGAGTTTTTCGGCGAGGTCGCGCTGACTATGGGCGTGTCGCGTACTGCAACCGTGACCGCGATGACCCCCTGCGTGGTCGCGAGCTGTGACGCGGCCACCTTCGACGAGCTCGTGCGGCCGCTCTTCGCGGACGACGGCGACGATCCCGTCGCCGCCTGACTGACTGGGGTCAGAACCCCGCTTCGTCAAGCACCGCGTCCGAGAAGCGCGGCCAGGCCTCTTTCGCCCACTCGCCGAACTCGCGCGCCGTCAATGCCGCGCACACGACTTCGACAGCGGGATCGATCCACAAGAAGGTGCCAGTGCCACCGAAATGACCGTAGGCTCGGGGAGACACCCGCGAGCCCATCCAGGTCGGCGTCTGGGTGTTGAGCTGCACCCCCAGACCCCAGTCGAGCGGGTCGAAGCGGCCATGATCCGGTAGCACGCCTGG
>DASTEM010000228.1:0-6287 GCA_035709545.1 Gaiellaceae bacterium
AGGGTCGATGCGGGAGAATCTCAGGCCGACCGCTGGCAACTGGAGCAGCGCATCGTCAACGCGGAGAACCAGCTCACAGTCTCAGGGCGCACGACCGGATAGGGGTCAGGTCATCCCCTGCTCCAAGTGCTCGGAGCATGGGAGACGTGACCCCGTTCGTCTCGACATGCCGGCCCGCTTCGTGAGGGGCAGTGGCGCGAGCTGCGGGAGGGAGGACGGCCGGGCGAGACGCTGAAGCGCCTCCCCCCTGCTGCTCGGCCAGGCGACGGAGACTGACTCTGGCTCGAGCAAAGTCAGGCGCGGTAGTGGCGCTTGCGCCAGGATCGGCCAGTCGGAGTCGAGCCGGAGGGCGAGGCTCAGGCTGAATCCGCCCTCTCGCGAGGAGGCGATCGAGTAGGCCGCGGGCCTGCAGTCCTCCGGCTATCGGCGCAGGAATTGATTCGTTGGGGCCGTATTCGCTAGCCTGAGAGGCAACCCCGGAAAGCTTTGAACGGCAGCTTGGCGACCGGGTTACCAAACGCCTAAAGAGCCAGAGGGCCTTTCCCGGCTCCCGACCTCTTTAGGCGGGAGCCGAATCGTGAAGGACATCAGAAGCCAGATCGAGCAAGCCCTCAATCGGCGAATCCTCGTGCTCGACGGGGCCTGGGGCGTGCTCATTCATCGTCGTCACTTCTCCGAGGAGGAGTACCGCGGCGAGCGGTTCCGCGACCATACGCGCGACGTCCAGGGCGACCCCGACATTCTCAATCTGACTCGACCGGACACGATCTGCGAGATCCACGGCGCGTACTTCGAAGCCGGCGCCGACATTGCGACGACGAACACCTTCACCGCGACGCGCATCGGCCAGGCCGACTACGCGCTCGAGGGCTTCGCCGCCGAGATGAGCCTCGAGGGCGCGCGCATCGCGCGTCGGGTCGCGGACGAGTGGACGACGAGAACACCCGAGAAGCCGCGCTTCGTCGCCGGCTCGGTCGGCCCGCTCAACGTCACGCTCTCGCTCTCCCCGCGTGTGGACGACGCCTCCTACCGCGCCGTTACCTTCGACCAGGTGCGCGAGGCGTACGAGGAGCAGATCGCTGCACTCCGCGATGGGGGCGTCGATCTCCTGCTCATCGAGACGATCTTCGACACGCTCAACGCCAAAGCGGCGATCGTCGCGGCGCGCGCCGTCGCTCCCGAGCTCCCCCTCTGGCTCTCGTTCACCGCGGTCGACAAGAGCGGGCGCAACCTCTCCGGTCAGACCTCGGACGCGTTCTGGATCTCGGTCGAGCACGCAGAGCCCTTCATCGTCGGCGTCAACTGCTCGCTGGGCGCGACTGAAATGCGCCCGTTTCTCGAGAGCCTCTCGAACATCGCCTCGACCTACGTCTCCTGCCATCCGAATGCGGGCCTCCCGAACGAGCTCGGGCTGCACGACGAGGATGCGGACGACACGAGCCGCTTCCTCCGCGCGTTCGCCGAGGATGGGCTCGTCAACCTCGTCGGCGGATGCTGCGGCACGACGCCCGACCACACGCATGCGATCGCGCGGGCTGTTGCGGGACTTCCGCCCCGGCGCGTTCCGGAGCCCTCGCGCCTGCCGCGCTTCTCCGGACTGGATCCCTTCGTGATGCGTCCGGACACGGGGTTCGTCGTCGTCGGGGAGAGGGCGAACGTCACCGGCTCGGCGAAGTTCCGGCGGCTCGTCGAGGCGAACGACTTCCAGAGCGCGGTCGACGTGGCGCTCGAGCAGGTCAGGGGCGGCGCCAACATGCTCGACGTCAACATGGACGCCGACTTGCTCGACGCCGAGCAGGCGATGACGACGTTCCTCAACCTCGTCGCGACCGAGCCCGAGGCGGCGCGGCTGCCGGTGATGGTCGACAGCTCGCGCTTCGGAGCGCTCGAAGCGGGCCTCAAGTGCCTTCAGGGGAAGGGGATCGTCAACTCGATCTCGCTCAAGGAGGGCGAAGACCCGTTCCTCGAGCAGGCGCGGACGATTCGCCGCTACGGCGCCGCGGTTGTCGTCATGGCTTTCGACGAGCGGGGGCAGGCCGATACCGTCGATCGAAAAGTCGAGATTCTCGGCCGCGCGTACGACTTGCTGACGGGCGAGGCGGGCTTCGCCCCCGAGGACGTGATCATGGATCCGAACGTCCTCGCGGTGGCGACGGGTATCGAGGAGCACGCCGGGTTCGCGAAGGCCTTCATCGACGCGGTCCCGCTGCTCAAGGAGCGATGCCCGGGGGCGCTCGTCTCCGGCGGCATCTCGAACCTCTCGTTCGCGTTCCGAGGGAACGATCCGGTGCGCGAGGCGATGCACGCCTCGTTCCTCTACCACGCGATTCGCGCCGGGCTCGACATGGGGATCGTCAACGCCGGCCAGCTTGCGGTGTACGCGGACGTCGAACCTGAGTTGCTCGAGCGGGTCGAGGACGTTCTCTTCGACCGCCGGCCTGATGCGACGGAGCGCCTCGTCGAGTACGCGAGCACGGTGACCGGCGGCGCGATGGAACGCGAGCTCGACCTCTCCTGGCGCGAGGCTCCGGTCGGCGAGCGGCTCGCACATGCGCTCGTTCACGGGATCGTCGACTTCATCGAGGAGGATACGGAGGAGGCGCGGCGCGGCGCCGCACGGCCGCTCGACGTCATCGAGGGGCCGCTCATGGACGGCATGAAGATCGTCGGCGACCTCTTCGGCGCGGGCCAGATGTTTCTCCCGCAGGTTGTGAAGAGCGCCCGTGCGATGAAGCGTGCCGTGTCGTACCTCGAGCCGTACATGGAGGCCGAGAAGACGGAACGTCAGTCGGCCGCACGAATCGTGCTCGCGACCGTCAAAGGCGACGTGCACGACATCGGCAAGAACATCGTCGGCGTCGTCCTCGGCTGCAACGGCTACGAAGTCATCGATCTCGGCGTGATGGTCACGGCGGATCGAATCCTTGACGTCGCCGTCGAGCAGGACTGCGACATCGTCGGCCTGTCGGGCCTCATCACGCCGTCGCTCGAGGAGATGGTGAGCGTGGCCAAGGAGATGGAACGGCGCGGCTTCGAGCTCCCGCTCCTCATCGGCGGCGCGACGACGTCGAAGCAGCACACGGCGGTTCGCATCGCACCCGAGTACGACCAGCCGACGCTCCACGTGCTCGATGCCTCGCGTGTCGTCGGTGTGGTGGGCGACCTGCTCGATACCGATCGCCGCGCGCGGCTGGACGCCGAGAACCGCGTCGACCAGGACCGGCTCCGCGCGCTCCATGCCGAGCGTGGACGGAAGCCGATGCTCTCTCTCCGCGAGGCGCGCACGCGGCGAACGCGCATCGAGTGGCACGAGGAGGACCTCGCGGTGCCGGCGTTCACGGGATCGCGACTCGTGGAAGAGGACATCGGCGTGATCCGCACCTACGTCGACTGGACGTTCTTCTTCCACGCCTGGGAGCTCAAGGGGCGCTACCCGGCCATCCTCGACGACCCGGAGAAAGGCGAGGTTGCGCGCGATCTCTTCGCCGCCGCCAACGAGCTCCTCGACGAGATCGTCGCCGAGGGACTTCTGCAGGCGCGCGGCGTCTACGGCTTCTGGCCGGCGTCTGCCGAAGGCGACGACGTCGTGCTCGAGGGAGGCGTGCGCTTCCCGATGCTCCGCCAGCAGGCCGACCACGCCGACTCGCGCCCGAATCGCTCGCTTGCCGATTACGTCGCGCCGGCAGAGACAGGGCTCACGGACTACATGGGGGCTTTTGCCGTTGCCATTCACGGCGGCGAGGCGCTCGCAGGGCGGCTCGCCGCCGAGCTTGACGACTATCGGTCGATCATGGTTCGCGCGCTCGCCGACAGGCTGGCCGAGGCGTTCGCCGAGCGACTGCACGAGATCGCCCGGCGCGAGTGGTACGCGCCCGAGGAAGCGCGCTCGGGCGACGAGCTGATCGGCGAGCAGTTCCGTGGCATTCGGCCTGCCTATGGCTACCCGGCATGCCCCGACCACTCCGAGAAGCGGACGCTGCTCGCGCTCCTCGACGCGGAACGCTCGGGCATAGGCCTGACCGAGAGCTGCGCCACGACGCCTGCAGCGAGCGTCAGCGGCCTCTACTTCGGCCATCCGCAAGCGCGGTACTTCTCGGTCGGCCGCGTCGGCAAGGACCAGGTCGTCGACTACGCCGGGCGCAAGAGCTTCGAGGTCGCCGAGGTCGAGCGTTGGCTCCGCGTGAACCTCTCGTACGAGCCGTAGCGATCCCTAAGCTGAGAATGGTGCGCCGTCTCCTCTCCCTGGCGGTCGTCATTGCCCTCGTCGGAACGGGCGCAGCGCTCGCTGCCCGGGGCGACCCGCAGAAACGGATCACACCGGCAGATCAAGCACGCGCGAAGTCGATGCTTCTCCGCAAGTCCGACTTCAGTCCGGCGTTTGCCTCCGGGCCGGCCTCGGGCGGAGCGAGCGACTTCTACTGTGCAGCGCTCGACGAGTCCGACTTGACTCTGACGGGCGAGGCGGAGTCCCCGAGCTTCGCGGGCGGCTTCGAGTTCCTGACCTCGACTGCGTATGTCTACGAGTCACGAGCGGACTCCGACGCGTCCTGGAAACGCGGTACGAGTGCCGCCGGACAGAAGTGCATCCGGGAAGGCCTACGTCGTGAGGTGCAAGGCACGAGCGTTCGTCTCGTCTCATTCCGGAAGATTCCGTTTCCGGGGTTCGGGCAGCGATCAGTCCTGTACCGCGCGGTTGCGGAGCGAGAGGGGATTCGCGTCTACGTCGACCTCGTCGCTCTCCAGCAGTCGAGGGCACAGGTCGCGATCGTCTACGGAGCGGGTCTCACGCCCCCTCCCGCTGCTGAGGAGCGCAGGCTCGCGAAGGTCACGGCCGCGCGTATGGCCAAAGCGATGCGCGGTTGAGACTGCGCTGGGGGTCAGACCCCAGCACCTTCTCTCGCGGCAGGCGGCGCGGCTCGAACAGCGAACTTTGCGGCCATGACCAGGAAGGACACGGCCTGAAACGCCGTAGTCGAAAACAGAAACAGGTGGTACGGTCACCAGCGGTCGTGGAGAGCTCAAGCCGTCTCGGCCTACTTCGCCGGTCACCGTCGTTTGGCTACCTCTTCCTCGCGACAGCGGGGTCGAGCTTCGGCACGTACATCGCGGTCATCGCGCTCCTCGTGGCTGTCAAGGACCGCACCGAGTCCGGCATCTGGATCGCGGCACTCCTGATTGCGGACTTCCTCCCGATCGTCCTCATCGGGCTCCTGCTCGGCCCACTCGTCGATCGCCTCTCACGCCGCGGGCTGATGATCGTCTCCGATCTCGCGCGTTTTGGGGTCTTCGCGGCGCTGCCCTTCGTCTCGAGCGCCGAGATGATCGTCGGCCTCGCAGCCGTGTCGGGTATCGCGACCGGCTTCTTCATGCCCGCCTCGAACGCCGGTCTTCCGAATCTCGTCCCGGACGAAGAGCTCGCGAACGCGAACTCGCTCGTACAGACCATGGAGAACCTCGCCTGGATGACGGGCCCCGTCGTTGGCGGCGTCATGCTGGCAGCGTGGGGGACCTCCGTGCCCTACACGGTGAACGCGGTCACGTTCCTCGTCTCCGCGGCACTGATCGCGCGCATTCCCGGGAGCAAACTGCAGTCGGAGGAGCCGGTCACTCGCGGGCATTGGCGCGACGTCGCGGATGGGCTCCGGCTCGTTGCTACTTCCCGCCCGCTCCGTAACGTACTCGTCGTCTGGAACGTCGTCTTGATCGGAGCTGGTGCGCTGAATGTCGCGGAGGTCTTCTTCGCCAAGGACGATCTCCATTCCGGCGACATCGGCTTCGGAGCGCTCTTCGCCGCGACCGGCGTGGGGCTCGTTCTGGGGAGCTTCCTGGCGCCGACCGCTCTTGGGATGGTCGGGCTGAGACGCCACTACGTCGGGTCGATCGCGCTGATGGGCGTCGGCTGGGGCGCAGCCGCCTTGAGTGGGACGATCTGGCTCGCCGTACCCTTCGTCGTCGGAGGTGCGGCCGGCAACGGCGCGGCACTCATCTGCAACCGACTACTCGTGCAGCGTGGGGCCCCCGACCAATATCGGGGGCGTGCACTTGCGACGATCATGAGCTCGAACTCCACCGTGGTGGGTCTGTCGATGGCCGCAGCCGGGGTTCTCCTGACCACCTTCAGCGCACGCGAGATCTGGATTGCCGCGAGTTGCGTCTACCTCTTCGGCGCTGTCGTCGCGCTGGTCGTCACCCGCTGGCTTCCCGTGGAGCAGGCCGCGGAGTGGGAAGCCGTGGAGTCGAGCGCGGAGTCCGCGGTGGCGGCGCTCACGAACGGGGCCGCCGTCGCC
>DASTEM010000229.1:0-4246 GCA_035709545.1 Gaiellaceae bacterium
TTACGTCTTCCAGGGCACGGTGCCGAGCTCGAAGCTGCTCGCGTTCAGCGTCGGCCTGAAGTTCATGACGGTGGGAACGAACGTTGTCGCCGGCTTCACCGCGATCGGCCTCACGCTGAGGACGCTCCGCTACAACCGCGCGCTCAAGCCGGTCGGCCAGATACCGGACACGTAATTTGGTCTCGCATGCGACAGCGGTTTCGTCAATCTGTCGCGCTAGGAGGGGCCGGCCTTGTGCAGCGCGGCGTAGAGCGTACGCGCGGTCTTTTGAGGTAGGCCCGGGACGCCCTCGAGCTCCTCCTGTGAAGCCTCGAGAAACCGCTCCGCCGAGCCGAAGTGGTGCAGCAGCGCGCGTCGTCGCACCGGACCGACGCCTGGCAAGCCTTCGAAGATCGTCTCCATCGAGCGCGCTCCGCGCTTGCGCCGGTGGTAGCGAAGCGCCACCCGGTGCGCCTCGTCGCGGATGCGCTGGAGCAGCTGGAGCGCGGGGCTCGAGCGATCGAGCCCGATCGCAACGGGAAGGCCGGGGACGAACACCTCCTCCTCTCGCTTGGCGAGCGCGATGACTGCCACGCGCGGAAGGTCGAGCTTCTCCATCGCCGCGAGCGCGGCTGCCAGCTGACCCTTCCCGCCGTCGACGACGACGAGGTTCGGCATCCGCGAGAAGCTCTCGTCCCGCTCCTGGGCTCGAAGCCGGGCAAAGCGGCGCCCGATCGCCTCACGCATCGCGCCGACGTCGTCTTGGCCGTCGAGCCCGCGAATCGAGAACGTCCGGTAGTGGGCGTTCTTCGGCCTCCCGTCGACGAACACGACCATCGAGGCAACGATCGACTCGCCCTGGATGTTCGAGACGTCGAAGCACTCGATGCGAAGCGGGAGGCTCTCGAGGTTCAATGCCTCGCGTAGCTCCTCGAGCGCGGCGACCCGGCGCCGGCGCGTCGCCTCGCGCTGGGCGGTGTCCGAGTCGAGAGCGAGTCGCGCGTTGTCCACGGCTAGCTCGACGAGGCGTCGCTTCTCGCCGCGTAGCGGCGCGCGGACCTCGACGCGCGACCCGCGGCGTGACGTCAGAAACTCCGCTATCGCGCTCGTATCCGCGACTCCGGTCGGGACGAGCACCTCCGGCGGCGTGCTCGGCAGCGAGCCGTAGTACTCGCTCACGAACGCTTCGAGCACCGTCTGCGCATCGTCCCCAGCGACGTTTTCGAGGTGGAACGCGTAGCGGTCGATCATCTTCCCGTCGCGCAGCGGAAACACCTGGACGGCCGCGCGGTCGGCCTTGACCGCGAGCCCGATCACGTCGACCGTGCCGACCGCGCGCTTGTCGGAGGCCTGGCGCTCGGCGAGGTGCCGAATCGAGAAGAGCCGGTTGCGGTAGCGCGCCGCCTCCTCGAAGCGCTCGTCCGCGGCAGCCTCTCGCATCCGCTCCTCGAGCTGGCGCTGGATGGTGTCGGTGTCTCCGGACAGGAAGGCGGTTACGCCGTCGATGATCTGCGCGTAGTCCTCCTGTCCGATCGCGCCGATACACGGAGCAAGACAGCGATCGATGTGGAAGTCGAGACACGGGATCCCCGAATGACGCCCTGGCCGCGGACCCTCGCATGGCCTGAACCGAAACACGCGGTTCAGCACGTCGAGGGTTTCGCGCACCTTCTTCGCGTTCGCGTACGGCCCGAAGTAGACAGTCCCGCGCCGATGCCGCTCGCGCGTGAACATGACGCGCGGGTACTCGTCACCGAGGGTGATGGCGATGTACGGGAACGACTTGTCGTCGCGCAGCCGGATATTGAAGGGCGGCCGGTGGCGCTTGACCAGGTTCTGCTCGAGGTGGAGCGCCTCGGCCTCGGTACGCGTGACGATCACCTCGACGTCGGCGATACGCTCGACGAGCTGGGCGGTACCGATTCTCCCGTCGCCGCGCTGGAAGTAGCTGCGGACACGCGAGCGAAGGGACTTCGCCTTGCCCACGTACAGCACCTCGCCGCCCTCGTCGTGGAACAGATACACACCGGGCCCGCGGGGAAGCGCAGGGAGCTTTCCTTCAAGGTTTTCACGCATTCCGTCGCTAGCGTATCCCCATGCGCCTAGGCCTCCTGGCGGCACTCGGAGCCGTTGTCGGCCTGCTCGCGCCAGGTGTCGCGAGCGCTGGGACGGGTCTCATCGGCGGTGCGGTCGAGGACGACGTGCGCGCCTCCACGCTCGTCGAGGCCGAGACGCGAATGAGCGCACTTCGCGTCGCCGGCTATCGCGCAGTGCGGGTCACGAGTGTGTGGACTCCGGGCTCGACGAGACCGACCGATGGCGAACTGGCGGTGCTCGCGAACGTCGGAGCGGCAGGCGTGCGGAACGGCGTACGGGTCTATCTGACGGTCATGCATCCGGGGTCGCGGACGACTCCGTTGACCGACGAGGCCCGGGCGGAGTTCGCAGCGTATGCGGCTGCGATCGTTCGCGGCGCACCGTCGCTGAAGCACGTCATCGTGGCGAACGAGCCCAACCTGAACAGGTTCTGGCTCCCGCAGTTCGCGCTCGACGGCTCGAACGCAGCCTCGCCGGCATATCTCGCACTGCTCACGACAACATACGACGCGTTGAAAGCGGTGTCGACCGACGTGCGCGTCTACGGCGGGGCGCTCTCGCCACGCGGCGCCGACAATCCGGCCGGGTCGCGGCCCACGCATTCACCGACCGTGTTCATCCAGGATCTCGGCGCCGCGTATCGGGCGAGTGGACGCGATCGGCCGGTGATGGACGCGTTCGTGATCCATCCCTATCCGGACAACTCGAGCCAACCGCCGACAGTCGCCCATCCGCTCAATACGACGATCGGCGTCGCGGACTACGGGAAGCTCGTCGCGCTGCTCGGCCAGGCGTTCGACGGCAGTGCGCAGGCCGGGTCTGAGCTTCCGATCCTGTACGGCGAGTTCGGAGTCGAGTCGGAGATCCCAGCGGCGAAGGCGGCGCTCTACACGGGGACCGAGCCGGCGACGACGAAGCCCGTCGTGGAGTCGACCCAGGCCGAGCACTACGAGCAGGCGCTCGCACTCGCGTTCTGCCAGCCGAACGTCGAGGGCATGTTGTTCTTCCTCTCCCGCGACGAGCGCGCGCGCGTGGCGTGGCAATCGGGCATCTTCTACGTCGACGGCTCGCCGAAGTCGAGCCTGCCTCGAGTGCGCGAGGCACTCGATCGCACGGCGGGCGGGTCGATCACGCGCTGTCCCGGGGTTCAGCTCGTCGTGCGAACGACGCTCCTTCGCTTCGGGACCCGGTCAGCGGCGAAACGGGGCGTGTTCAGGACCAGCCTTACCTGTGGCCTCGATTGCCGTTACCTGGTGCGGCTCGAGAACGCAGTGACGCACTCGACGAAGCTCTCCGCTCGCGGGGCCGCCGAGGTGGGAGAGCTCGTCCAGGTCGACCTCGGGTCGCGATCGCTCTCACCCGGGAGCTACCGCTACACGCTTCGATTGGTGCATCCAGTGAATCCAGGACCGCCGACGCTTCGCCAAGGCCCGACTTTCAAGCTGCCCTAGTCTGGGGCACCCCATCCCACCACCCGCCTCCACCGTAACGAGGATGAGTTCACGGATGGTGAACGCAACGTGCCAAGGGAGCGACAACTTCCAAACGAGAGTCGCGCGAGGAAGTCCGCATCAGCTGTAGCGGTGCTCGATCCGCCAGATGCGGAAAACGACCCACGCGCACGCGCCGAGCACGACGACGAAGGCGAACGCGCCCACGCCTGCCGGGAACCCGAATCCGATCGCCAGCCCGATGTCGATGACCGCGAGCACGATCGCGGCGTAGAACAATTTCCGGTTCCACTCCGACCAGGCCTCGAGATCCCCTCTCCTCTCGCGCCAGAGGAGAAACAGGAAGAAGGCGATCGCAAGAAAGAACGCGATCCGCAGCAATCCGCCCACCGTCGCCACAACGGGCTCGAGTCGCAGCACGACGACGACGAGCGCGATCGCCGCGACGATCGCGAACGCTCGGACGAGCGCCGGAGCCCTGTCCCACAGTCGCCTCATGACCCGGTCGTGAACGCCCGCACGGCCAGCGCCCCTGCTACCAACGTCGTCACGGAGAACCACAGGAGGCGCTTCGGCCCGACGGGTGCGTAGAACCAGGGAGCGAGCACGAGCCCAAGCGCGAGCGCCCCGTATGTGTAATGCAGGCGCTCGGGCGCGCGCCGGTCGTCAGAGAGAAGGAGGAGCCCGATCGCCGCTTGTGCGATGAGCAGCGTCTGCGC
>DASTEM010000230.1:0-4248 GCA_035709545.1 Gaiellaceae bacterium
GACTTGCCGACCCGCACCTCCTGGAGCACCCAGCTGTTCCCGTCGGGGTCGCTGAAGTCGGCGAACGAGTTGTAGTCTCGGTGCTCCGGATCCGGGCCCGACTCCCAGCCGCTCGGCCCCATGTGTCGGATCTCGCTGACCTCCACCCCGCGCTCGACGAGCTCCGCACGCGCCGCCTCGATGTCCGACACCACCAGGTGGGTGCCGCGATACGACCCCGGCTCTGCGCTCGTGATCCCGACCCCGATCGTGACCGAGCAGGCCGACCCTGGCGGCGTCATCTGCACGACGCGGAGCTCTTCGTTCGGTTGATGGTCGACGTCCAGCGTGAAGCCGACGTTCTCCGTGTAGAAGGCCTTCGCACGATCCACGTCCGACACGGGAAGCAGGACAAGCTCGAGCTTCCAATCCATAGTGCTCTCCTTACTGGTCAGGGGGTGGACCATGCCGCGCCGCCGAGCGATGGGAAGGTCGACGGGCGCGGCCATCAGGCGGACTCGGCGATCGGTTCGCCGGAGCCCTCGGCTTCGGGATGCCCTGCCGCCACCGGGCTCGACCGGAGGAGCGCGGCGCCGAGCGCTGCGGCCGCAAGTGCGAAGACCGCGCCGACGACGAACGCGAGGTGGTAGCCGCCGGTGAGCGCCGCGAGCTCGCCGGCTCCGTCCGCGAGGAGCGTGTCGGTTCGCAATGCTGCAAGACTCGCGAGCACGGCCAGCCCGAGGGCGCCGCCCATCATGAACGACGTGTTGACGAAGCCCGAGGCGAGTCCGGCTTCAGTCGGCTCGACGTCGCTCATCGCCGCCAGGAGGACCGGGTTGAAGGCCATGCCGGCGCCGAGGCCCAGCAGGATCATGCTCGGGAGCACGTCGACGACGAAGCTCCCGTCGACGGGTGCGCGCGCGAGCCACAAGAGTCCGATCGCGGCCAACCCGAGGCCGGTCGCGAGCGGCGGCTTGATGCCGAAGCGCATGACGAGCTTGGCAGAAAGGCCGATCGACAGCGCGCCCATGATGAGGTTGCCGGGGAGGAACGCAAGCCCGACCTCCAGCGGGCTGTACTCCAGCACGAGCTGGAGGTAGAGCGCAGACAGGAAGAACCACGCAAACATTGCGCCGGCCCACAGAACACCGACGACATTCGACACGGCGATGCTGCGCAACCGGAAGAGACGAAGCGGCATGAGTGGAGAGTGGACGCGACTCTCGATCACGAGGAAGCCGACGAGCAGCAACCCAGAGATCGTGAGCAAGCTGAGCGTTCGCGCTGAGACCCACCCGACCTCGTTGCCGTTCACAATCGCGTAGACGGCGAGCATCAGCGAGGTGGTCACCGTGACGGCGCCGGCCACGTCGAGCCGCTGCGCGGCCATCGGGACGCGGGCCGAAGGAATCAGAAGCAGCGACAGCAGGACGACGAGCATCCCGACCGGGACGTTGACGAGAAAGATCCAGTGCCAGTTGAGGACGTCGGTCAGGACGCCTCCGAGAAGAACGCCGATCGAGCCGCCGCCCGATGCGACGAAGCCGAAGACTCCCATCGCCTTCGCCCGCTCGGCCGGCTCGGTGAAGAGGGTCATCATCAGCGACAGCGCGACGGCTGAAACCACAGCGCCTCCGACCCCCTGCACAGCACGCGCGCCGACGAGCATGCCCTGCGAGGTCGCGAGGCCGCACGCCATGGACGCAAACGTGAAGAGCGCGATCCCGAGCAGGAACAGCCGCCGGTGTCCGAAGAGGTCACCGAGCCTCCCGCCGAGCAGCAGGAAGCCGCCGAACGTGATCAGGTAGGCGTTGACCACCCACGCGAGCGACTCCTCGGAGAATCCGAGGTCCTCCCTGATGGAGGGCAGGGCGACGCCGACGATCGTCACGTCGAGGACGATCATCAGGTCCCCGAGACAGAGCACGAGGAGGGCGAGCCAGCGGGTTCGCGAGTCGAGGTTCGTCACGAGTGTCGCTTCTTTCCGGTCGGTCCTAAGAGATATGACTGGCGATACATCGAGAACTCATCGGCCCGAAGCGCCTCGGAGCTGGGGTCACACCCGCAGGTCTGACCCCAGCTCGCGCTTCACGCTTCGCTCGGCTCCGGCCGCGGCTGGCGCCCGAGCTCGGAAGCAGGGACGGTCTCGCCGTCATGTGGCGGCTCGATGGTCACGTTCGGAAGCAGGCGGTCGAGCCAGCGCGGGATGTACCACGACTTCTCGCCCATGAGCCTGAGGAAGGACGGGACAAGCGTCATCTTCACGACCAGCGCGTCCGTGAGGATCGCGACCGCGAGCAACAGGCCGAACTCCTTCGAGATGCGATCGGACGTGAGAATGAACGCCGCGAACACGGTGCCCATGATGAGCGCGGCCGCGACGACGACTCGGCCGATCGCCGCGATCCCGTGCTCGATCGCCTCCCTCGTCTCGAGGCCATGGACGTGCTCCTCCCGGATTCGGCTCATGAGGAACACCATGTAGTCCATCGAGAGACCGAACATGATCGCGAAGGCGATCGGCGGGACGAACGTCTCGATCGGCCCCGTCCTGTCGAGCCCGGTCAGGCTCAGCAGGTGGCCCTCCTGGATGATGAGCGTGAGCACGCCGAAGCCGACGAACGCGGACAGCATCGTCGTGAATGCGGCAGTTAGCGAGATGACGATCGACCGGAACGCCATCGCCAGCACGACGAACGTGACGCCGATGATGTAGAGGAGGAAGAGCGGCAGGCGCTCCATGATCCGGTCTGCGATGTCTATGAAAGCGGCGTTCAAGCCCGACACGTAGACGATCGCGTCGCCGCCCCCTGTCGCAGCAGGTGCAACGTCGTCCCGAAGTCGGTGAACCAGCGTTTCCGTCGCCTCATCCTGAGGCGCAGAGTTCGGCGTGACGAAGACAAGCGCGACCGTCTTCGCGTCGTTGAACTGCGGCTCGCCAACGGAGGCGACGCCCTCGAGACCCTGCACTCCCTCGTAGACGCGCTGCGCTGCGCCCTCGTCTCCGTTGACGTCGACGACGATCGGGATCGGGCCGTTGAAGCCGGGCCCGAACCCTTCGGCAAGCAGATCGTAGGCGCGCCGCGCAGTCTGATCCGTGGGCTGCGTCCCCTGATCCGACGCGCCGAGCCGGACGAGCCCAGACGTCGAGGAGAGCAGCAGTCCGAGCCCGAGCAGGATCACGAATACCGGCTTCGCGTGGGCGGTCACGAAGCGACCCCAGCGGGCGATGAGCGTCCGCTCGCGGGCCGCCTCGGAATCGTCGATCCGGCGAAGGAACGGCACCTTCAGGCGATCGACCTTGTGCCCGAGCTTGGCCAGCACGGCGATCAGCAGCGAGTTCGCGATCAACACCGTCGTCAGGACCCCGAGCGCAGAGCCAATGCCGAGCTTCGTGACGAAATCGAGACCGAAGAAGGCGAGCCCGGTCACCGAGATCGCGACCGTCAGGCCCGCAAAGAGCACCGCGCGGCCTGCCGACGCACCGGCCTCCGCAGCCGCCTCGCGCGGCGACAGGCCCTCGTGCAGCAGCTGCCGGAAACGCGTGACGATGAACAGCGAGTAGTCGATGCCGACCCCAAGGCCGATCATCGACACCAACAGCGGCGTGATCGTGTTGATGTCAGTGAGCCCCGCGAGAATGAAGAGAAGCAGGAAGGCTGTCAGGAGCGCGACGATCGCGAGCGCGAGGGGGATCGCTGCCGCGACGAACGTAGAGAAGACGATCAGCAGCACGATCAGCGCGGCGAGTAGGCCGAGCAGCTCCTGCGTTCCCTGCTCGATGGGCGGGAACTCTGCATCGCCGTTGAACTCGACCGTCACGCCGGCTGGCGCGACCGCCGCGCGAACCGCCTCCTGCACGGCAACCACTTCTGCGCGGTCTTCCTCGAAAATGACGCGATCGAACTGCGCCTCCGCATAGGCGATCCGCCCGTCGTCGGAGAACGTGTCATCCGTGAACGGGTCACCGACGCTCTCGAGGCCGGCCCTCTCCTCGGGTCCGATCACCTTGAACTCGGGCGTCTTCAGCTTGGCGATTGCCGCTCCGATTGCGGCCTTGCGGCCAGGAGTGTCCAGGCGCTCGCCTTCGGGAGCCGCGAAGACGAGGTTCAGGACACCACCCTGCTCGGCCGCGAACTCGGACTCGATGAGGTCAGTCGCTCGCTGAGTGTCAGATCCGGGGATCTCGAACTTGTCCTTCAAGTCTCCGCCGACAGTCCCGACGAGCGCGATGAGGAGCGCCAAGATCCCGAGCCAGCTCAGGACGAC
>DASTEM010000231.1:0-8510 GCA_035709545.1 Gaiellaceae bacterium
TCGACGTGCCGGTGGTAGTCGAGGATCGCGGTCTCGTACGGATTGCCCGGCTCGTACTTGCGGTGCTCGGGATCCATGAACTTCCAGAAGCCGTGGTGCATCCGGTCGGGCCCCATCTCGACCATGGCGAAGAGCGTCCACGGCTTGCTTTCAGCGAGGTGCTCCGCGAGGGCAAAACGACGATTCGTCATCTCGTAGACCTGACCGAGGAGGTAGTCCTTGTCGTCGGTGCGGAAGTCCTTCGTGTCGAAGATGTACTCGCCGACGACCCCGGCGATCTCGTCCCTGAGCGCGGCGGGATACGTGTACTTGCTCTCGAGAGACGGCGTAAGAAAGCAGCTGATCATGACGCCGTTCAGCGGCCGCGGCGGATACGTGCCAGGCACGGAGAGCACCACAGAGGAGCCGCCCGCGCGCGTCACGAGATCCCACAGGCGCGGCTCCTTGATCGCCGTCGACATGGCGATGAAGCCGCCGTCGTAAGTGTGGTCGGAGCGATTTCGGAACCCGTAGACGCCGAGATCGCCCGGAGTCTTCGACGCCATCATGCAAGACCAGGCCGGCACGGTAATCGGCGGGATGACCGACGTGAGCCGGCCGTACGCGCCGCGCTCCATGAGCTCGGAGATCGTCGGCAGCTCGTCGCGCCAGCGCTCGAGGACGAGCGACGGCTCTGCGCAGTCGAGCCCGATCAGCATCACCCTCCGCGCCATCTGGCAACGATAGCCTCGCTGCAGCGAGAATCCCCGGCATGAGCGCAACGCCCCAGCCCACTCCCGAGACCGTCGTCATGAAGTTCGGCGGCTCGTCCGTGGCAGACCCGGACAAGATCAAGCACGTCGCGCGACGGCTCGTCGACGCGCGCGAGCGGGGCGTCCGCGTCGTGGCGACCGTCTCCGCCATGGGCGACACAACGGACACGCTGCTCGAGCTCGCAGAACGCGTCTCGCCACGTCCCCATCCACGTGAGCTCGACATGCTTCTCTCCACCGGCGAGCGCATCGCGTGCGCCCTCGTCGCCATGGCGGTGCACGACCTCGGACAGGAGGCCGTCTCCTTCACGGGCTCCCAGGCGGGGATCATCACCGACCCAGTGCACACGAAGGCGAAGATCCGCGAGATCACGCCGGTCCGCGTCGTCGAGGCGCTCGAGAGCGGCAAGATCGTGCTCGTCGCCGGGTTCCAGGGCTTCTCGCGCGACACGATGGACGTGACGACGCTCGGGCGCGGCGGGTCCGACGCGACTGCGGTCGCGCTCGCAGCGGCTCTCCACGCATCGTGCGAGATCTACTCCGACGTGCCGGGCGTCTTCACCGCCGACCCGCGGATCGTCTCGAACGCCCGCAAGCTCGAGGTCGTTTCATACGAGGAGATGCTCGAGATGGCATCGTCGGGCGCGAAAGTGCTCATGCTTCGGGCGGTCGAGCTGGCACGAAACCATGGAGTCCCAATCCATGCTCGCTCCACGTTCTCCGACGAGACCGGCACCCTGATCGCGGAGGCCGCAGGTATGGAACAGCCAATCGTCTCCGCCGTCACGCACTCCGAGAACGAGGTCCTCGTCGACCTGCGCGGCCTTCCCGATCGGCCCGGCATCGCTGCGGTGATCTTCGAGGCGGTCGCAGCCGAGCACGTCAACGTGGACACGATCCTCCAGAACGTCGGGCACGAGTCGGCCGAGCTCTCGTTCTCTGTCCCCGAAGAGGACGTTCCTGCGACCCGCCGGGCGCTCGAACGCGCCCAGGAGTCAATCGGTCCGATCGACGTCGCGGAAGTGACCGATCTTGCGAAGGTCTCGCTCATCGGAGCCGGCATGCGCTCACATCCTGGCGTGGCCGCGCGCATGTTCCGAACGCTCGCCGACGAGGAGATCAACCTGCGACTGATCTCGACCTCCCCGATCAAGGTCTCCTGCCTGATCTCGCGTATCGACGTCGAGCGGGCCGTGCGCGCACTCCACGATGCGTTCTCGCTCGGCGACGAACCAGCGTGATCGACCAGACCGCGGCACCCCGTCCGGGGCGCTCCGTCGCCGGGTGGATTGCGCTCGTCGTCGCGGGCCTCCTCCTTTTCCTCACCTCGTTCGCGGTCTGGGTCGACCGGGTAGCGCTCAACACGGGCGTCTTCGTCGATACGAGCAGCGAGCTGATCGAGGACGACGCGATCCGCAACGCGGTGGCCACGCGGGCGGTCGACGAGCTGTTCGAGTCGATCGACGTCCAGGCGGAGATCGAAGATCGCGCGCCCGAGGCGGTCGGAGGGCTCTCCGGACTAGCAGCTGCAGGACTTCGCCAGGCTTCCTACGAGCTCGTCGATCGGGCCCTCGCGCAACCCTCGCTGCAGCGCGTCTGGGCGAAGACGCTCGAGGCCTCTCATGAAACGCTCGTACTCGTGCTCGAAGGCAAGGGCGCACAAGTGTCGACGCAGGGTGGCGTGGTCACGCTCGATCTCGAGCAGATCGTGCTCGAGGCAGCAGAGCGAATCGGGATAGGGGACATCGCGCGAGACCGGCTGCCGGACGAGATCGGACGAATCGAGATTCTGCGATCTGACGAGCTCGACGCCGCACAGGACGGCTTCCAGCTCCTCAAGAGGCTCGCGTGGGTGCTTCCGCTGCTCACGCTCGGCGCGTTCGCGCTCGTCCTATGGCTTGCCGGAGACCGTCGCCGGGCCGTTCGCAGGATCGGCGGGACGGTCCTCGTCGTCGGCGTGCTGGGACTCGTTGCCGCGACCCTCACAGGGAGGTATGTCGTGAGCTCGCTGGTTGCCGAGACCGACACTCGGACCGCAGCCGGAAACGCGTGGGACGTCGTCACCGAGCTCCTCCGTCACACGTTCCGCTCGCAGGTCGTCCTCGGCATCCTGCTTCTGCTGGTCGCGTGGCTCGCCGGGCCTGGCCGTAAAGCGAGCGTCGTCCGTCGCACGCTCGCGCCGGCTGTGCGAGGCCGCGTGTGGGCATACGCAGCTCTCGCAGCCGCGACCCTGGTCTTGCTCGTCTTGAGCCCGGTCGGCGACTTCACCCGGCTCCTCACGGTCGTAGTGCTGGCGGCGCTCGGCGCAGCCTGGATCGAGCTCACGCGCCGTCAGACGCTGCACGAGTTTCCGGATGCGAGCGCGTCGCCGTTCTTCGAGGATGCGCGCATGCACCTCTCGAGCTGGTGGGAGTCGAGACGGGCGACGATGACGCCCGAAGCGTCGACTTCGAGGCCACCCGCAGCGGACCTGACGACCAGACTCGCGACCCTCGCCGATCTCCACGCACGCGGCGAGCTGACCGACAAGGAGTTCGCGTCCGCCAAGGCGCGAGTGCTAGCAGGCGAATAGCATCGGGCAGGCACCGCAGCTTCGGCGACGAACTTCGCCGCCATGGATTCCTCGAGCCGCGCGGTCCACGCGCTCGTCCTAGCCGCGATCTGGATCGGGGTGATCGTGTTCGTCCGCTTCGCGCTATGGCACGTGTTTTCGCGCTACGAGCGGCGCCTCGCAGAGAAGGATCCCGCGGTGGCGGCGCGCCGGCGAACGACGTTCACGTTCCTGCTTCGCATCGTCGTAGCACTCACCGTCCTCATCGGGATCTGGAGCGTCCTCGCGATCTTCCCCGCCACCCACGAGGTCGCAAATGCCTTCCTCGCCTCGAGCGCGGTGCTCGCAGTCATCGCAGGAGTCGCCCTGTCGCCACCGATCGGGAACCTCGGCTCCGGCGTTCTACTCGCGTTCACGCAGCCTGTTCGGCTCGGCGATCGAATCACGGTCGGCGAGCACACCGGCGTCATCCAGGAGATCTCGCTGACCTACACGACCCTCGTCTCGGACGAGGGGCCGTACGTCTACGTGCCCAACCAGACCATGGTGAGCACGACACTCGTGAATCGTTCCGTCGGCGATCGCGCCGGCGCCTGAGCACGCGACGTCTGAACCCCCGCACCAAACACCTCGAAGCCGTTTCTGGCTAAAGCCAGACCCGCAACGGAGTCAGTCCGGGGTCTGACTTCAGTCAGACCCCGGACTGCGCCCTTTACACGCAGTCCTTGAGACCCTGCGCCTCCGGGAGCGACTCGAGCTTCTTCAGCGTGTTGTTCTCGATCTGCCGGATGCGCTCTCGCGTGACGCCGAACGTCTGCCCGACCTCCTCGAGCGTGCACGGCTGGGTGCCATCCAGCCCGTAGCGGAGCTCGATCACGCGCCGCTCACGCTCCGGAAGCGCGGATAGCGCAAGCTCCACGTCCTCGCGACGGAGCGAGAGGGAAGCCGTGTCGAACGGTGACTCGGCTTGCTCGTCCGGCACGAAGTCGCCGAGCGAAGAGTCGTCGTCCTCGCCGATCGGCTTCTCGAGTGAGATCGGCATCTGCGACATGCGCAGGATCTCCCTCACCTCGTCCGTTGTGATCTCGAGCTCCTCCGCGATCTCCTCCGGCTCGGGCTCGCGACCCAGCCGTTGGACGAGCTGTCGCTCGATGTGAACGACCTTGTTGAGCTTCTCGACCATGTGCACGGGAATCCGGATGGTGCGCGCCTTGTCTGCAATTGCCCGCGTCACCGCCTGGCGGATCCACCACGTGGCATAGGTCGAGAACTTGTAGCCCCTGCGATAATCGAACTTCTCGACAGCACGAATGAGCCCGAGCGATCCCTCCTGGATCAGGTCGAGAAACGAGAGCCCGCGGCCGAGGTACCCCTTCGCGATCGAGACGACGAGCCGGAGGTTTGCTTCGATCATGTGCTGCTTCGCGCCCAAGTCCCCGCGCTCGATGAGCTTCGCCAGCGAGACCTCCTGATCGGCGGTCAAGAGTGCGACCTTCCCGATCTCCCGGAGGTAGAGCCGCAGCGAGTCGAGCGATGGCTCGACGGAAAGGTCGAGCTTCTGAACGACCTTCTCCTCCTCGGCGACCGCCGGCTCCTCGTGCGGCAACGCCCTGTGCTCGACGCCTTCGACGAGCTCGATCGAGTGGTCGATCAGATAGGTGTAGAAGTCCTCGACCTGTTCCTTCGTGAGCTCGACGTCGTCGAGCCCCGTGACGATCTCGTCGTACGTGAGGAAGCCCTTCTCGAGCCCTTGCTCGATGAGGCGCTGGAGCTCCTCGACCTCCGGGAGAGCAATGTCGACGGACAGCATGGGTAGGGCTTTCTCCTCTCGCGCTCGAACGGATACTGACCTTGCACCACACAAAGAGCCGGCCCCGCGTGCCGCTCCGGCTCCACCACCAAGCGCGCGGATACTAGACCTCTAGCGCGATTTGTGGAAGGGGTCCAACATTGAACGCCGCGCGGGCTCGTCCGACGGTGCGGAGCTCACCCACGGTCTCGCCCCGCGAGTTCTCGACCGGGACGTCTGCTAAGTCGCCGGTCTCGAGCCCGAGTCGCTCGAGGAACGCCGCAAGACCGCTCCGTACAGCTCTCGTCGCACCGTCCTCCACTTTGAGAGCTATTCCAAGCCCGTCGCGCGCTGCGCAGAGAAGCCCCTCTGCCCCACCCTTCGCAACCCATCCCTGCCTGAGGCGCATGAGCTCGGTGTCCGCATGGCCTGGGCCGCGGATGAGGTCCGGGTGCGCACGCAGCGCGGCGGCGACGCGCTGTCCTCCGTCGAGCGACTCGAGCCGCGAGAACGCGTTGGCCATGCGCTCGAGGGGAAGCGCGAACGTGACGACGCCACATCCGTCGACGGCCGTGGGGATCGACGACTGCTCGACCTCGGCGGCAGCCGCGATCTCCTCGAGTACCGCCGCCTGACACGGATGCTCGGCCAGCCGATAGCCCACCTTCGGCCAGCTCATGCGCCGGCAGAGCGCAAGCATCGCCGCGTGCTTGCCGGAGCAGTTGTGCTCGAGCCGCGTGGGTTCGGGTCCGCATTCGAGGTCGTCTTCCGTGGCCTGCGCCCTCACGAGCAGCCTGCGTACCGGGTCGAGCTGCTCCGGACGATGAAGATGCGACGCGCACGTGATCGCGATCTCGGCGTCGTCAAGCTCGGGCCACGCGCGCAAGACCGGTAAAGCCTGGAGCGGCTTGGCGGAGCTCCGGAAAGACGTCACCAGGTTCGCGTTGCCGACGGCCGCCACAACCTGCCCCTGTCGTACGGCAACCGCGTGGACGCGATGCCGCGCTTCGACGACGCCTCCGCGGATGGCCTCGACGGCGATCGGCTCCACTGCGCGTGAGCCTATCCGGGCGCTACGGTCAGCCCGTATGCCAGAGCTGCCGGAAGTCGAAGCCTGGGTGCGAGAGCTCGACCCGCTCGTGTCGCGCGCTCCGATCGAGAACGCCGGGCCGGCACACATCGCGACGCTGAAAACGTTCGACCCGCCGCTTTCCGAGCTCGACGGGCGCCGCTTCGATGGCGCCCGCCGCCGCGGCAAGAACCTGCTCTTCCCGGTCGAGGATGTGAACCTCGTTCTGCGCGTTCATCTGATGAGCGCCGGCCGGCTGCGCTATCTCGCACCGGGAGCGAAAGGACCGAAGACGCTGATGTTCCGCCTCGGCTTTACCGACGGGGGCGAGCTCGCGCTCACCGAGGCAGGGAAGAAGAAGCGCGCTGGCGTCTGGCTCGTGACGACCGACCAGCTCCATGCGGATCTCGCGCACCTCGGGCCGGACGCGCTCGAGCTCGACGCTGCGGCACTCACCGAGATCCTCGGCCGCGAGCGCCGCCAGCTCCACCCTCTCCTCCGCGACCAGCGCGCGATCGCGGGGATCGGGCGCGCGCACGCAAACGAAATTCTTCTCCGCGCGCGGCTCTCCCCGTTCAAGGCCTCGACCGAGCTGTCGGCCGAGGAGATCGACCGTCTCGCCGTCGCGATCCGGGAGGACCTCGCGCGAGCGCTCGAGCTCCGCGAACGGGGCAAGGGAGACAAGGACGTGTACGTCGTCCACAACCGGCTCGGCGAGCCGTGCCCCCAGTGCGGGACTCCGATCGCGCGCGTCGACTTCGAGGAGCACACCATCTACTACTGTCCGTCGTGCCAGACCGGCGGGCGACTCTTGAAGGACCGTCGTCTTTCGCGCCTGCTTCGGTAGGGCGGTGCGGTAGCGACGGTCGTGCGCGTTGCTACGGTTGCTGCGTGGCCCACGGCGTGAAGCTCGCGGAGGACCTTCAAGCCTCGCCGCCCGAGATCGGGCTCGCGCTCTCGCGCGCCGGCGTCACGGGGGTTCAGAAGGCCGTGAGGATCCGGCGCGGTAACGCCGAGACCGTCATGGCGGCCATCATCGATTGCACCGTCGACCTCGCTGCGGACCAGAAGGGCGTCCACATGTCGCGCTTCCCCGAGCTCTTCGAGGAGGCGATCGAGCTCGTCGTCGAGCGCGAGGCGCTCCTCGTCGAAGTGCTCGCACAGCACATCGCGAGCCGCGTCGTCGAGCGTCAGGGCGCGCTTCGCGCGGAGGTCTGGATCCGCGCGCAGTGGCCGATCCACCGCCGAACCCCGGTCACCCAGCTCGCGACCCAGGAGATGGTGACGCTATGCGGAATCGCGGCGGCGTCGGAAGCCGGAACCCGCCGCGCCGTCGGCGTCGAAGCGACGGGCATCAACGCTTGCCCCTGCGCGCAGGGGCTTGTACGCGGTCGCGCGAGCGAGCAGCTGCTCGATGCCGGGTTCGACACCGATGACGTCGAGAAGATCCTCGAGCTCGTCCCGATCGCGACACACAACCAGCGAGGACGCCAGACGCTCTTCGTAGGCACCGATCAGGACCTCGACGCCGAGCTGCTCGTCGACATCGCCGAGCGTTCGATGAGCGCGCCGATCTACGGCCTTCTCAAGCGCCCTGACGAGCTCTTCGTCGTCGAGCATGCACACCTTCAACCACGCTTCGTCGAGGACTCGGTGCGCTGCGCGCTCAGAGATGCTCTCGAGACGCTGCCGGACCTCGAGGACGGCGACTTCCTCCTTTCGCGCCAGGTCAACTTCGAGACCATCCATATCCACGACGTCGTCGCGGAACGGTTCGGAACAGCCGAGGAGCTGCGCTGTGAGCTTGCGACAGGCGACCCGAGCCCGTCCCAGACGACTCTCGCCGACTGGCTCTCGGGCTAGGACGATCGCGCCGACAGTCCCTCGAGCAGACGGGTGAACTCGAGGGGGACGAGGAACTTCGACGACGGGCTCGCTCCGAGTTCCTTCAAGGCATCCAGGTACTGGAGCGTCATCGTCTTCTCGTCGACCGCCTGAGCCGCTTCGAAGATCCGGGTAAGCGCTTGACCGAACCCTTCTGCTCGGAGGATCGCAGCCTGCTTCTCACCCTCCGCACGGAGGATCGCGGATTGCTTCTCGCCCTCGGCGACCGTGATGTTCGCCTGCTTCGTCCCCTCGGCCTCGAGCACGACGGCACGACGAACGCGCTCGGCGGACATCTGCCGACTCATGGCATCCTGGATCTCCCGCGGCGGGGTGAGCTCGCGAATCTCGACGTTCGTGACCTTGATCCCCCAGCGGGCCGTCTCCTGATCGAGCCGCGTACGGATCAGCTCGTTGATCCGTTCCCGTTGCGAGAGAACGTCGTCCAGCGGAATGTCGCCGATG
>DASTEM010000232.1:0-2675 GCA_035709545.1 Gaiellaceae bacterium
TCGCGTCTCGAAGACGACAGTGCCCTGCTCGACCGGATCGACGGCGAAACCTGCATCTTCGAGTCGCCGCAAGACCCCTTCCCACTCCCTCTCGACGACAGCCGGATCGCGGTCGACGAGTACAAGCGACGGGCACGTGGCGAGCGCCTCCCCCAGTCGCATCCCCGGTCTCACGCCGGCTTCCTCCGCTGCGCCGGTCACCGGGCCGAGGAGCGGCTCCTCGCCTTCTTCAGGTGCGAGCGCCGCCGGGACGAGCGCCAGCCGCGGCCGCGTGCGCAGTGCCGCTCTCAACTCGAACCCTGGAATGAGGAGGCACGCGATCACGGGGAACACATGTTCTATACGAACATACGTTCTCCTGTCAAGCTCGCACACGCGACTAACCTCGGCGCCGTGACGAATGCGAGGCAAGCGGACGACGATCGATTTGTCGTGTTCGGCCCAGAGCAGGCGAGGAAGGCAAGGCAGGAGGCGAACCTGCCAGATCCCCCGATCTCCCCGCTTCCCCCGATTCCGGATGATGTCCACCCCATCGTGCGGATCATCCTGCGTGCGTGGAGATCCATGACGCTAGGGACCGAGGAAGTCCGCAAGCTGTGGTCTGCCGACGCGGTCACCCGGAAGAAGCGCGCCTCGTAGTCGTGCCCAGGCTTGGCTCTAGGGCTCGCGGAGGACTTCGTGCGTGCCGATGCGGCGCCAGATGATGTGCGGCTCGCGTTCGACGATCGAGCGGCCGTAGGAGAACGTCGCCCGGCCGTCGGGCGCCCAGGTCAGCTCGTACACGCCCGCGATCGATCGCACTCCCTTGACGCGGAGCCCTGGACGGAAGCCACCGCGAGTCCTGAGATCTTCGATGAACTTGGCGAGCGCAGCACGAAACGCCTGCTGCTGCTCCGGCGTCAGCTGCTCCCAGTCCCGGAGGAATTCGGGCAGGACCTCACGGGTCGGCATCGAGCGGCTTCATGTTCGCGTCGAGGAACGCGAGGAAGTCCTCGTCGCTCTCGAAGCGGATGCCCCGGCCAGCCGCGATGTCCTCGTCAGCCCTCCGCTCGCCCTCCTGCCACTCAGGTGTCCAGAACCACGCTTGAGACGCGTCGATCAGCTTCATGGGCCGAAGGAGGATCCCGTCCTCCACGATCTCGACTTCGATGGGATCGCCTTCCTCGAGCCGTGCGGCCTGACGAACGGCAGACGGAAGCGTCACTTGGCCCTTTGCTCGTACCGTCGTGACGTGTCCCTTTCTGACAGTCTTACTTTCCACTTGTCGGACGATAGTGGCTGGTGACCACGTATGTCAAGCGTTGCGCTCAGCGCGGAAGCACTCGGTGAGGTATGCGAGGCGGACGCCTTTCGGACTCGCCGTCTCGTCGTAGAGCGCTCCTACGGCCGCGAGGATCGGCTCTCGATCCTCAGGAGAGAGCTTGGCGCAGTAGCTGCGCGAGAGGACGAGATCGAGGAGCCCGTCGCGACCCAGCACCTGCTCGAAAGAGAACTGGGCTTGCTCGACCTGGCCGAAGAGCCCACTCGAATCGAGCACGGGCAAGACATCGGTCTCCTGGACCGTCTCGTTCTCGATGATCGCGGAGAGGCGCGCCATCCACGGATCGCGGTCGTCCCGTGAGTTCCAGACGAGCGCAAGCCGCCCGCCAGTCCGAAGCACTCGCGCAATCTCGGAAAGGGCAATCCCGTGGTCGAACCAGTGGAAGGCCTGTCCGCAGGTGACGACCTCGGTGGACGAATCAGGCAGCGGAACCGACTCGGCCCTCCCGGCGAGTGCCGGCACACCGGGAAGAGCGGCTTCGAGCTCGGCGCGCATCTCGTCGAGCGGCTCGACTGCCGTCACGCGATGGCCGAGTGCGACGAGCGAGCGCGTCAGCTTCCCTGTCCCCGCGCCCAGATCGACGACGTCGCGTGGCGCTTCACCGGCTAGCCAGCGAACAGCCTCGTCCGGGTACCCTGGCCGTCCGCGTTCGTACGCGTCCGCAACTTTCGCGAACGAAGATGGCGGACCACGTCGCTCGTCCCGATACACCACCATCAGGCGACAGCGTACGCCCGCTCCTCAACGAGAGTCGCCCTCCGCGGACATCGGCAGCTCTCTGAGCCGCGGCACAGGAGAGGGCAGCAGCCAGAGGAATCCGAGCAACGCGCCGCTCACCCCGATCCAGAGTGCAGACCGAAGGCCGATGGCGCTCCCCAGCAGGCCGCCCGCGAGCGAGCCGAGTACGCGCACGCCGTAGTTGACGAACGTGTACGCACCTGAGACACGTGAGCGGAGGCGATGCGGGATCACGGCTGCGAAGATGGAGCCCGCGCTGATGTCGAGCAACATCACGCCGAGACCCGATCCGAACTCGGCGAGGAACAGGCAGGCCAGGACCACCGCGTCCGGTCCGGCCGCCAACGGGACGAGCAGCAGCGGCGCAGTGAAGAGCACGCACCCGACGATGAGCACCGGCCCGACGCCGATCCCGCGCATCGCGGGACTGGCGGCCGCCGCGCCGACGAGCCCTCCGACGGCGCCCGCGCCCAGCACCAGGCCGAGCGTCCCAGGAGAGACGTCGAGGGCTCGGGTCGCGTACAGGATGAAGAGTGCGAAGAAGACGAAGTTGAAGAAGTTGATCGTCGCGGTCGCAAGGAGCGTCGCGCGCACGACGGGGGAACGCGCCACCCAC
>DASTEM010000233.1:0-2596 GCA_035709545.1 Gaiellaceae bacterium
ACGTACATCGCGGCGCACTCGCTCCATGCCCGTCCGCTCGTCATTCCTCCCGCGTCGCAAGTGATCGTGTGGAACCGCACGGAAGGCGTCGAGGCCGGCGTACTCGTCGATGGCCATCGCGTTGCGACGCTCGGCAAGTCGGGGCGAGCTGTGATCGGCATCGGGCCGGAGCGTTCGCTGCTCGCGACGCTCCCGGAGGCGACCTTCGTGCGCCGCTATCGCCAGAGCTTCGCGTCGTGACGCTCCGGGTACCCCGAGAGTCTGGCCTCTTTGAGGAAAGCTTGAGCCTGCTCGGCGAGCATTTCGGCCATGCCGCGCGAACGGAACAAGGGGATCGGCGCCCCGAGGAGCGTCTCGCTCGTGCTGGCCCTGTCATTCGTCATTGCCGCGTTTCCGCTCGGGGGATGGGCATGCGAGTCGTGGAACTTCCTCACGGGCGAAGGGGGAAGCGGGATGTTCGCTGTCTTGTTCGTGCTCCCGGTGGGTGCGGGAGCGTTGACGTTCTTAGCGACGTGGCGCCTCACGAAGGTGCTGTCGATCGTGAGCGGAGTGCTCGTAGCGACCGGCGCCTTCGCAGCCGCGACCGCCGGTGCGCGCGCCGCTGCCGGCTGTTAACCGCGCCTGTTCTCCACTCGGAGGCCGCTCGGCGCCGTGTCTCACGGATCTCGATTCGTGCTTCGTAGGCTCCGGATCGAGAACCTCGTGCTCATTCGCGAGGCGGAGCTCTCCTTCGACCCCGGCCTGAACGCCGTCACGGGCGAGACGGGAGCAGGGAAGACGATCTTCGCGCAGGCGATCGGACTACTCCTGGGTGCGAAGGCGGATGCCTCCTCGGTCGGAGCCGACGCGACGGAGGCGTACGTCGAGGCCGAGCTCGACGTCCCCGCCGGCTTCTTCGAGGACGAGGAACTCGCCGCGCTCGCCGAGCTTCGGCCAGAAGGGGAGCCGGGTCTCGTTCTCGCGCGCAGAGTGTTCGCCGACGGGCGGACTCGCGCGTATGCGTGGGGTCGGGCGGTCGCGCGGGAGGACGTCGCCGCCGCGGCCGAGCGCCTGATTGCGATGTCGGGTCAGTTCGAGCAGCGACGGCTGGCTCGTCCGTCCTTCCAGCTCGACGTGCTCGACGCGTTCTGTGGGGGCGAGCAGCTCGTGCGAAGGCGTGAGGCGGCGGCGGTGTGGCGCGAGCTCGGCGCCGCGCGCAGGCGCCACGACGAGCTGACGAGGGATGCCGGTGCCGCTGCCGCGCGGCTCGTAGAGCTCGAGGCGCTCGTCGAGGGAACGGAGGGCTTCGGAGCAGACGACAAGGAGAGCCTGCGCGCCCAACGCGAGCGTCTTCGCCACGTGACAGAGCTCGCGGAGGCAGCCGCACAGGCGGCGGACGCGATCGCACCCGAAGAAGGTGAGGGGGCGACCTCGCTCGCCGCTCGCGCGGAACGCGCGCTCGCACCTCTCGAGCGAATCGCACCAGAGCTTGCCGCGGCCGCCGAGGAGCTTCGAGACGTCGCCGTCAGGCTGCGCGAAGTCGGTAGCGACCTGCACGCGTTTCTCGCGTCGCTCGACACAGATCCTGCACGCGTGGAAGAAATCGAGTCGACCCTCGAGCGGATTGCCGACCTCGAACGTCGCTTCGGCGCGTCGTCGTACGAGGAGCTGCTGGAACGGGGAAAAGAGGCACGCGTGGAGCTCGAGGAGACCACCGCCGGCCACGACCCGGTCGAGGCTGCCGCCGCAGCCGTTGCCGCGGCCGAGGCTCGCCTCGGCGCACTCGCTGAGGAGCTCCGTGCCGTTCGCCGCTCGCAAGCCCGTTCGTTCGCCGAAGCAGTCGTCGACGAGCTTCAAGGGCTGGGCATGGGGGAGGGCGAGTTTCTCGCCGAGCTCCGAGAGCGGGACCTCAGTGGGACGGGCATCGACGAAGTCGTCTTTCTCGTCCGGCCTAACCTGGGGCTGCCGTTCGCTCCCGTCGCGGAAACGGCGTCGGGCGGAGAGCTCTCGCGCATCGCGCTCGCCTTGGCCGCCGTCGCAGGTGGTGAAACCCTCGTCTTCGACGAGATCGACGCCGGAATCGGTGGGGTCACCGCGCACGCGGTCGCGTCGACGCTGCAGCGGCTCGCCGAGCGGGCGCAGGTGCTTACGATCACGCACCTCCCGCAGATCGCGACCGTTGCCGATCGCCACTTCCGCGTGGAGAAGATCCCCGCCGACCCCACGCACACGCGCATCGAGGAGCTCGACGATCTCCTCCGCCGCGAGGAGCTCGAGCGGATGGCCGGCGGCGCGGAGTTCATCGCCGCGCTCACCGAGTCCTAGCCCCGACCGGTGTCAGGCTTCGGCCTGACACGCGCTGTGCGCGCCGACCACGGCGCCTGCTACGGTGAGACCCCGTGGCCAAGTACGTGTTCGTCACGGGTGGCGTCGTCTCTGCGTTGGGGAAGGGCATCGTGGCCGCGTCGCTCGGACGCCTTCTCAAAGCTCGCGGACTCTCCGTCTCGGCGCAGAAGTTCGACCCGTACCTGAACGTCGATCCGGGCACCATGAGCCCGTTCCAGCACGGCGAGGTGTTCGTGACCGAGGACGGCGCCGAGACCGACCTCGACATCGG
>DASTEM010000234.1:0-4733 GCA_035709545.1 Gaiellaceae bacterium
GATGTAGTCCACCGCCGCGACGAAGCCGGCGAGCAGCTCGTGCTGCAGCGTGCCGAGCTCGAACCGGCGGCCGACAGGCTCGTCGGGAGCCGGCCTGACCTTGTACGGGCGCCAGGACTCCAGCAGCTCGCGCTTCCCGAAGGCGAGCCCCATGTGCGGTCCGAAGAACTTGTACGGAGAGCAGATGAGCACATCGACGTCCCAGGCGGACACGTCGATCGGGCCGTGCGGTGCGTAGTGCACGGCATCGGCCCAGGCGAGCGCGCCGGCGTCGTGTGCGAGGGCGGCTATTCGGCGCACGTCGGGAGCGGTTCCCACTGAGTTGGCTGCGACCGGGAACGCGACCACACGCGTGCGATCGGACAACTTTGCGGCGAGATCCTCGTAGTCCACCTCGAGCTCGTCCGTCAAGGCGGCCGTCCGCACGACGATCCCGAGATCGTGGGCGAGCTCGAGCCAGGGAGAGACGTTCGCGTCGTGGTCGAGAGCCGTCACCACGACCTCGTCGCCGGCACGCAACGTTCGCGCGAACGCACGGGTGAGCAGAAAGTTGAGCGCGGTCATGCTCTGCCCGAAGGCGACTCCTTCGGCCGAGCAGCCGAGGAACGATGCAGCGCGCTCGTGCGCGTGCTCGACGAGCTCGTCCGTGTGCCGTGACGTCTCATAGGGCGCGCCTACGTTCGCGTTCGACTCGCGGAGGTAGCCGGAGATCGCGTCGATCACCTCGTCCGGGCACTGCGTCCCTCCGGGACCGTCGAAGAACGCAAGCCGCCGCTGAAGAGCCGAGAAGCGAGCGCGAACAGCCGTGATGTCGAAAACTGCAGTGCTCATGCGATCTCCTCGCCGTTGACTATCCAGGTGTGCCGGGGGTGGCTCTCGAGAGAGTTGCTGACGAAACAGCCCCGCTCGGCCCTCGCGATGATCTGCTGAAGCGCGTCGGACTCGGGGGCAGGTGCGAGATCGACTTCGAGCCTGGTCTCGATGTCCACGAACGCGTACAGGCCGTCGCTCTCACGCTTCGTGACCGTCCCATGCGCCTTCCCAGAGGCGACGATGTTGAGCCCGGCGCGACGCGCTTCGTAGTCCATGCTCGCAAGCGTGCAGCGAACGAGCCCGGTCAGCACGACATGCTCTGCCCACCACTCGGCCTCTCTCGGCTGCGCGCTGCCACCGAGTGCGCTACGAGCGACGCGGTCGCGATCCACGGTGACGTCGAACTCGAGAACCTTCGCCTTGACGGGCATGGGCGCAGCCTACCCGGCGTCATCCGAGGTCTGGCCTACCCTGCGGGCCAGATGGAGCGCCTCCGGACGCTCAGCGAAGCAGAGTGCTACGAGCGCTGCTACGGCTGGCGCTATACCGAGGACACCGTGAAGGTCGTCCATCGAGAGCGTGACGCGCGAGCGGAGCCCTCGGATGTGGGCGAGCGCCTGAGAATGCTCCTCGAGCTCCGGCTCGACGCGCGCGAAGTCGAAGCGGCCTGAGCACCCGAAGGCAGGATCGCGGCGTGACTGTGCGCGCTGTCGTGTTCGACCTTTGGGGGACGCTCGTTCGCTGGCCGCTCGAGGACGCGCGACTTCTCCGCGAGCGCTGGGCCACGCGGCTCGGTGTCTCCGCCGAGCGCCTGGACGAGCTCTGGTACCAGGCCGGCGCGTACGAGCAGCGTGAGAGCGGGCCTCTGCTGCCGTTCCTGAGCTCGATTCGCGCGGCAGCTGGGAGCAACGTCGACGTCTCGGAGTTCCTCGACTGGCGAGTCGACCTCGCCCGTCAGTCACTCGTCAGCGACCAGGAGACGGTCGAGGCGCTCCGGGAGCTTCGCCGACGGAGAATCCGCCTCGCTCTGATCTCGAACTGCACCGAGGACGTCGCGATCGTCTGGCCGGAGACCCCGTTCGCGCCGCTCTTCGATGCCGCAATCTTCTCCGCGAGGGCGGGCTTCATGAAGCCCGATCGCCGAATCTATGAGCTCGCGTGCACCGAGGTCGGGGCCGAGCCTTCCGACTGTCTGTTCGTCGGGGACGGCGCGAACGACGAGCTCGCCGGTGCGCAGCGCGTAGGAATGACGTCGGTGCTGATCCACGGTGAGGGCGAGGAGCCGATGTGGGAGGACCTGCGCGACTGGCCGGGTCCGCGGATTACCTCGATCCCTCAAGTCCTCGACCTACTCGCGTGAGATCGCGAACAACGGGCGCGGTCCCTGACGTTATCGGCCCGGGCATGCGGATCGTCCTTTGCGGCATCAATCCGGGGCATGCCAGCGCGGCGGCCGGAGCGCCGTTCGCACATCCACGAAACGACTTCTGGAGACTGCTCGAGGCCGCGGGACTCACGCCTCGTTTGCTCGCTCCGAGCGAAGCGGCCGAGCTTCTCGAATACGGCATCGGGCTGACGAATGCCGCTCGCAGGACCACTCGGGGCTCGAGCGACCTGCGGGCCGCGGACTTCGCCGGGGCGCGCGAGCGCCTGGAGGCGGTCGCCGAGACGTACGAACCGCACGTCATCGCGTTCGTCGGCAAAGCTGCGTACCAGGGTGTCTTCCGTGAGCGCCCGGAGCACGGGCTCCAGGAGCGGAGCCTCGGGCGAACGGCGTTGTTCGTGCTCCCGTCTACATCGCCGGCCAATGCAGCCGTGCCATGGGAGGAGCGGCTGCGCTGGTTCTGCGCCTTGTGCGAGCTCGTCGAGCTCGAAAGCCGCGCTACTCCCAGCCGAGATACGGAGCCGCGCCGCGCTTGAAGATCCCGCGAGAGATCACCCAGCGCTGGATCTCGCTCGTTCCCTCCCAAATCCGGTCGACGCGAAGCTCGCGATAGAACCGAGCGGCCGGGTTCTCGAGCATGTACCCGCGCCCGCCGAACGCCTGGACGGCGCGGTCCGCGACTCGCCCGGCCATCTCGGAGGCGTAGAGCTTCGCCATCGCGACCTTGCCGTGGACGACGCTGCGATCCTCCAGCGTGTCGAAGGCATGGGCGGCGTGATACGTGAGAAGGCGCGCGGCGTGCAGCTCGGTCAGCGAGTCGGCGAGCGGGAACGAGACGCCCTGGTACTCGGAGATGGGCGAGCCGAACGCCTCGCGCTCCTGCGCCCACGTCGCGGTGAGATCGACGAGGCGGAGCGCAGCTCCGCAGCAGCGCGCGGCGATGAAGAGCCGCTCGACGAGGATCCACTCCTTGGCTCCGGCGTCTCCGCTCGCAGGAACCCGGTTCGCCTCCGGGACGCGGCAGTCCGTGAAGACGAGCTCGGGGTGGTGATCGATGTACGGGTCGTGGAGGAACCTCGGCGTACGCCGGATCTCCAGGCCAGGCGCGTCGGGATCGACCAAGAAGAGTGCCTGCTGGCCCTCGGCGACGGCGAGCACGATGTAGACCCCGGGCCTGCCCTCGCTCGTCACGAACCACTTCTCGCCGTTCAGCACCCACTCGTCGCCATCGCGGACGGCGGTCGCTCGTAGACCGGTGAGATCGGAGCCCGCGCCCGGCTCGGTCAACGCCCACGCCTCGCGATATTCGCCGCGCACGATCGGGAGGACGTAGCGCTCGACCTGTTCGGGCGTCGCGATCTCGAGAAGCTCGCGCGGCCCACGGTCGACGACCGCGAACCCGAGCCCGTTGGTCGCCTTCCCCGACTCCTCCTCGAGTGCGACCTGGCCGAGCATCGAGAGGTCCTTGCCGCCGACCGCCGGAGGCATGTTCAGCATCGCGAACCCGGCGTCACGCGCCTTCGCGCGCAGTGCCTCGAGCTCAGCAGCGTCGATCGAGCCCCGCTCGGCAATGCGCTCCTCGAGCGGGTAGACCTCCATCTCGACGAAGCGCCCGACGGCTTCCTTCAGGGCCAGGATCTCGGTTGAGAGCTCGGGAACGATCATCGGCGCGCAGCCTACGCAAACGAGCGAGAGAGCTACGAAGGTTCGAGAACACGTTCGAAGGCAGCGCGCTCGGCATCGGTCAGTAGGCGCGAGCGCCCCGCCTCGCGGTCGCGGGCGACGAGGACGGCCTCGGACTCGGCCGCGAGCTCTCCTTCGCGCGTGCGGATCTGCTCACGAAGCCGAACGCTCGAGTTGCCGATGCGCACGAGGCTGCACGAGACCACGACTTCCTCGTCCTCGAGTCGTAGCTCACGCCGAAAGTCGATGGCCACACGCGCGAGGACGAAGTCCCACGTGTCGCTCACGCCTTCGAGCGCTCGGTCGACCCACTCGTCGCGACACTCCTCGAGGTACGTGGCGTAGACCGCATTGTTGACATGCATATACGCGTCGACGTCGCTCCACCGGATCTCGACACGCTTCTCGTGCTGCATGACGCGCGATGCTAGAGGCTTGATGCGAAATTGGCGCACCGTCGGGGACGGTCACGACCAAGCCGGGCGACGCACTCACGCGTCGTGCAGGCTTGAAGCCTGTGCGACGCGCGAGGGTGGCGATCCGGCGCCGTGTCGTGGCCGTCATCCGGCATGCGTGAATTTCGCGTCAAGCCTCAAGCCGGGCGAGAATGCGGCACGTGAGCACGATCCGCGCACTCGTCCTGCCGAGCTCGCTCGCAATCGTGGGCGCCTCGCCGCGCAACTCAGCCGCCGTCGAGACCGTCGTCCGCCGGGGGATGAAGGCCTGGGGAGTCAACCCGAATCACGACGAGGTCGCAGGGCTCCGCTGCTACCCGAGCATGAGCGCGCTGCCGGAGATCCCCGAGGCAGCGCTGCTGATGGTGAACCACGAGCGGGTGGAGGCCGCGTTCGAG
>DASTEM010000235.1:0-3804 GCA_035709545.1 Gaiellaceae bacterium
TCCGAAGGCGGACGAGGCCGAGCACGAAGATCGGGAGCAGGAACGCGAGCCCTCCGGCGAGGAGCGTCACGGCCGCGAAGTTGTAGTAGTAGCTGGCGCGGATCTGGATGTCGTAGAGCTCCTCGTCGTACGAGGTGAGGAAGTCGAGCGCGCGTGGCAGGACGACGTAGTACATGAAGACCACGCCGGCCGCGAAGAGGCCCGTGGCGAGCACGATGAATGTGAGCACGATCCGCTGGAAGTGCGGCTCGACCGCAGGCGCGAGGAAGGCCCAGACCTGCCAGAGGAGGAGAGGGAGCGCAAGCGCCAGGCCGGCGAGGAGGCTCACCTTGACCGACGTCGTGAACGGCTCTGTCACGCCGAGGGTGACGAGACGCCGGTCTTCCGGGAGCGGCCCGGTGAGCCACTCCATGATCCGCTCGTGGAACGCGAAGGCGAGGAGGAAGGCCGGGACGATCGCCAGGAGGGCGATGATCAGCCGTGAGCGGAGCTCGTCGAGGTGCTCGACGAGGGTCGCCTCCTCACCGTGGTAGAGACGGCGCGGCAGCCACCGGCGCATCGGCGCGGCTCTCTAGCGCACGGTCTCCCGCTCCGTCTTCTCTGCCTTGCCGCGTGGCGCGGCCGGCTCGGAGGGAGCGGAGGGACGCTCGGGCGGCTGGGGCGCCGTCGTCGTCGCGGTCGCCGTCGTCTCCTCCACGCCCGTGACGGCGTCCTTGAACTCCCGCATCCCCTTTCCCAGAGAGCGTCCCATCTCGGGAAGACGCTTGGCGCCGAAGATGAGGAGCAGCACGACGAGCAGGATCAGGAGCTCCCAGATCGAGATGCCGAACGGCATGGCCCAACCTTACCACCGGGTCCGAGGCGGCCGATTCGGGGAGATCGGGTCCGGGTACGATGGCGGGAGGCAAGGACGGCCTGCGCACCGCAGGCTGTGACCGAGCCTTTTTCACATGGCGCTTCTGGAGATCACGAACCTGCACGTCGCCCTGGAAGGCGGTCCCGAGATCGTCAAGGGCGTCGACCTCGCCGTGGACCTGAACGAGAAGCACGCGATCATGGGCCCGAACGGCTCGGGCAAGTCGACGTTCGCCTACGCGCTCATGGGGCACCCGGCGTACGAGGTGACCGAGGGGCAGATCCTCCTCGACGGCGACGACGTGACCGAGCTCGGCGCCGACGAGCGCGCGCAGCGCGGGCTGTTCCTCGCGTTCCAGTACCCGCACGCGGTGCCCGGGGTCACGGTCACGAGCTTCCTCCGGAGCGCGATCAACTCGCTGCGCAAAGCTGCGAACGAGGGCGAGGACGATCCCGTCCCGATCCCCGAGTTCCGCACGGAGCTGCTCGCCGCGATGGCGGAGCTGAAGGTCCCGCGCGAGCTCGCTTCGCGGTACCTGAACGACGGGTTCTCGGGAGGCGAGAAGAAGCGGGTCGAGATCCTGCAGATGGCGATGCTGAAGCCACGGATCGCGGTACTCGACGAGACCGACTCGGGTCTCGACATCGACGCGCTCAAGATCGTCGCGAACGGCGTGAACGCCCTCGTCGGCCCCGATATGGGCGCGCTCGTCATCACGCACTACCAGCGGATACTCAACTACGTCACGCCCGACTTCGTGCATGTGTTCGTGGACGGGCGTATCGTGGCCGAAGGAGGTCCGGAGCTCGCCCACAAGCTCGAGGCGGAGGGCTACGAGGCGTTCATTCCGGCGAGCGTCGGAGGTGACGCATGAGCACGCACGAGACCGAGGTCGTCCGCGGGATCCGCTCCGACTACAAGTACGGGTTCTCGAACCCGGACGACGCGAAGGACTACTTCTTCAAGTCGGGGAGAGGCATCTCGCACGAGGTCGTCGAGGCGATCGCCGAGCACAAGAACGAGCCCGACTGGATGCGCCAGTTCCGCCACAAGTCGCTCGACTACTTCTTCGCGCGCCCGCTGCCGACCTGGGGCGGGAACGTCGCCGAGATCGACTTCGAGAACATCTACTACTACATCACGCCCACGGAGAAGCAGGCGGACCGGTGGGAGGACCTCCCCACCGAGATCCTCGACACGTGGGACAAGCTCGGCATCCCGGAGGCGGAGAAGAAGTATCTCGCCGGCGTCGGCGCGCAGTACGAGTCGGAGGTCGTGTACCACAAGCTCCAGGCCGACCTCGAGGCGAAGGGCGTGATCTTCCTCGACATGGACACGGCCCTGCGCGAGCACGAGGACATTGTCAAGCAGCACATCGGGACGATCATCCCGCAGAACGACAACAAGTTCGCCGCGCTCAACTCCGCCGTGTGGTCGGGGGGCTCGTTCATCTACGTCCCGCCGGGCGTCAAGGTCGAGATGCCGCTCCAGGCCTACTTCCGCATCAACGCGGAGAACATGGGCCAGTTCGAGCGCACGCTGATCATCGTCGACGAGGGCGCGTACGTGCACTACGTGGAGGGCTGCACCGCCCCGATCTACTCGTCGGACTCGCTGCACTCGGCGGTGGTGGAGATCATCGTCAGGCGCGGCGGGCGCTGCCGCTACACGACGATCCAGAACTGGTCGAACAACGTCTACAACCTCGTGACGAAGCGGGCCGTCGCCTACGAGGACGCGACGATGGAGTGGGTGGACGGGAACCTCGGGTCGAAGCTGACCATGAAGTACCCGGCGATCTGGCTCATGGGCGAGCGGGCGCACGGCGAGGTTCTCTCGATCGCGTTCGCCGGTAAGGGCCAGCACCAGGACGCGGGCGGCAAGGTCGTCCACGTCGCTCCGCACACGACCTCGGTGATCACGTCGAAGTCGATCTCGAAGGACGGCGGCCGCGCCGGCTACCGCGGGCTGCTCCAGGTTGCCAAGGGCGCCGTCGGCTCGAAGTCGAAGGTCGTCTGCGACGCGCTCATCCTCGACGAGGAGTCGCGTTCCGATACCTACCCCTACATCCAGGTGGACGAGAACGAGGTCGACCTGGGGCACGAGGCAACCGTCTCCAAGATCGGCGAGGAGCAACTCTTCTACCTGATGAGCCGTGGGCTCTCGGAGGGCGAGGCCTCGGCGATGATCGTCTCCGGCTTCGTGGAGCCGATCACGAAGGAGCTCCCGCTCGAGTACGCCGTCGAGATGAACCGGCTGATCCAGCTCCAGATGGAGGGCTCCGTCGGTTGATGGTGGTGGAGCGCACCGACTTCGTCTCGGTGCCGGTGACGGATCTCGAGCGCTCGACAGCCTTCTACCGGGACCTCCTCGGTCTCGAGCAGATCGGGACGGGCGCCTGGCCCGAGTTCCAGCTCGGTGAGAACGTGAGCCTCTACCTGCTCGACCCGACGAACATCGGACAGGAATTCAGGGGCCCGCACGCCTCGGCAATCGCGCTCCGCGTGCCCGACGTCGCGGCCACGCGGGCCGAGCTCGAGGCGAAGGGCATCGAGTTCGACGGTGAGACCTTCGACACCGGTGTCTGCCACATGGCCCACTTCCGCGACCCGGACGGGAACGCGTTGATGCTGCACAGGAGGTACGCACCCCGTGATTGACGTGGAGCGCGTCGACTACATCCGCGTTCCCGTGACGGACATGGCGAAAGCCAACCAGTTCTACGGCGAGCTGCTGGGTCTCGAACGGAATCCGAACTCGCCCGACGACGACTGGGTCGAGTACGAGGTCGGCAACGTCACGCTCGCCGTCATCACGCCGCACACGCACGAGTACGAGTTCACGCCGTTGCCGCCGGCGACGATCGCGCTGCGCGTCCCCGACGTCGCAGCGGCGAAGGCGAAGCTCGAGGCTGCAGGTCTCCAAGTCGGCGAGCTGAGGGACTCCGG
>DASTEM010000236.1:0-4407 GCA_035709545.1 Gaiellaceae bacterium
GGCCTGTTCTGCGAGTCGCCATTCGCGCAGCCCCGAATACGCCATAGCGCTCGCGCACAAGGCATGCGGGATCGCGAAGTCGAGGCGGAATCGTTCAACTGTGCGCCACAAACCGACAGACGCCGCACGGGCATCCGCATATCGACCACCCAACGCCAGCGCAATCGCATAGGCATTTCGGAACGCCGACTCCACGAGTGGATCGTTCACTGTGGAAAGAAGCTGGCTTGCCATGTCCGCTTCCTCAAGCTGCAGCGACCCGCTGCGTAGCTGCAGGTACACCCGGTGCGCGGCCGCGCGTACTACTTCACGCCCGTCAGCGAGGCTGACACTGCTCGACAGCCGTGCCAACGTCGGCCCAGCCTCTGGACGCTCCAGATCAATGAAGCAGGCCAGTTGGCCCCATTCGGCATCGCGCCGCTCGGACTCAGTCGAGCCTGCTGCCTCCGCGCGTTGGTAGAGCTCCAATGCTTCTTCCTCCCGGGACGCAATGTGCGCGGCTCGCCCAGCTACCGAGAGCGCGCGGAAGGCGAGCTCAGGATCCTTGGCCGCGGCCGATTCGCCATACGCCATTGCCTCTAGATGGCGGCCAGACCGAAATGCGAGCTCCGAGCGCCCGAGGAAAAAGATCGCATCTTCGAGATCCGCGTCAGCGGCGAATTCACACCACTTCTGAAGCGTCGGAAGGCGGCCGGCGTCGAGAAGCTCGTCGAGCGCCGCACACGTCAGCGGCTCAAGCTCGTGAAGGGGCCCTGAGCGCACGATCACGTCGAATGCCGCGTCCCACTCCCGCCGAGCCCGGTAGGTATCTAGGCATGCAGCCACACTCCCATCCGCCGGAAGCAGTCCGAGCTGCTGACATCGTTCGGCGAGGAACGCGCGCGCAAGTGGGTGAAGCTCGAGCTGAGTGCTGCGCTCGACGAGGATCCCGGCGTCCAACGCCGCGGAGCACACTGGCTCAGCCGCGTCGGGCCCGAGGAGCGCGCTTGCCAGCTCGCGGTCGAGTATCGGCGCGACCGACAGCGTGGTCAGTCCCTGCTGCACGTCCACGCCGAGGGCGCTGAATACCTCCTCGGCGAAGAACCGGTAGAGCGACTCCGGAACCGGCTCGGCGTCGCTCTCGATCTCGGCGAACGACACGCTCGCCAACCCGATGACGGCCGGCCAGCCGTTGGCCAGCGACACGAGTCCCGACGCCGAAGGAGCGCTCCGATCGACCAGGACGTCGGCGGCCTCGTGACTGTCCATGGCCAGGGCGGTCTGATTGAGCTCGAGAACGTCCCCGTACAGGATCTTCTTCGCAGAGACCCACGCCGGGCGCTGGCGACTGGCGATCAGCAGCTGGATGGGCGCAGCCGCCAGGAGGGACGAGACAAAGCGCTCGGCTTTCGGCTCTGCCGCAATCTCGTGGTAGTCGTCGATGACCAGCCACCCCTCCGCCGGCCACGCCTCCAGATCCTCCCCGAGTATCTCGGCGAGCGTGTCGATGTTCTCCGCGGCAGCTGGAAGTGCGCGGAGGTGCTCACGAAGTCGCTCATCGCACCCCCCGACAAGAGCCGCACAGACACGCGCCAGGCCGAGTGCGAGTCCGGCGACGTCGGTGGACGCCGAGCGCGCCGTGTACCACACCCCGCGACGTCCGCCACCCCGAACCCACTGCTCGGCGAGCGTGGACTTCCCGTACCCGGCGGGAGCGACAAGCGTCCGGACACGTGCCTTCGACTCGTCAAGCAGCGCGAAGAGCCGGGGCCGCTCGATGACCCTGTGGCGCTTGAGAGCTCGGACTTCGGGGACTGTCGCAGTCGTCGCCATCTCCTGAGCGATTTCGCCTGGATCGAGCTCCGACCCTAACACCCCCCTCGCATTGAGATGGGGCACCCGCGCCTGCGATTGCAGCCGGGGGTGCCCCTGGGTCAGCGGGGTAGCCGGACCGCAAATGACCAGCGGCGCCCCGCAGTCAGCGGATCCTCGCCCGTGATCAGGCGAAACGCGATTGGAATCTGGCGACGGCGCCGCACGCCGAGCTTCTGGCGAAGCACGTCGCAATGCGCCTTGGCCGTTCTGGGGGAGATCCCGAGCCGCGCTCCAACCTCGTCATTCGAGCATCCCGCTGCAATCAGTGCGACGACCTCACGCTGGCGTGGCGTGATGGGCGCCGTCTTCCGTTCCGTGGCTAGTTCGATCATGGCCTCGAACCTACTCCCTCGTTCGAGGGACAGCCATTCGTCGGGGGGTGTATCGCGTGGTGTATTCGCGCCGACCGCGCTGCGGCTTTCTCCGGACTCGCCCCGATACTGTTGCAGGCAGACTGGGCAAGATGGCGACAAGACCTGGCTCGAGCTCCCGACCGTCCCGACTGGCGGTAGTCCTCGCGTTCGCCGGCGCAACCGCAGTTGCGGTCGCCCTTGTCGTCGTTGCGCTGGTCTTCCGAGACGACGGCAAGACATCCCCGCCAACTCCGACCCCTAGCGTCGAACTGAGAGGAATCCCGCAGGACGATCGCTTGCTCGGCGATTCTGCGGCGACCGTCACGCTGATCGAGTACGCGGACCCACAGTGCCCTGCGTGTCGCTTCTACTCCGAGAACATGTTCCCCGCTCTCGTCGACGAATACGTGCGGCCTGGCCGCGTCACGATGGAGTTTCGGGGCTTTCCGTTCCTCGGATCGGACTCGGTGAAGGCGCTCCGATTCGTCTACGCAGCCGGTTTGCAGGACAAGCTGTGGCAACTGCAGGAAGCGCTCTATCGCAATCAGGGTGGCGAGAACGCCGGCTGGGTGACCGACGAGCTCCTACGCGAGGTCGCGGACGGAATCCCGGAACTCGATGTAGACAGGCTCTTTGTGGACGCCGAGAGCGACGGCATCACACAGGAGGCGGAAGCTGCCGAGGCCGAAGGTCAGGCGGCGGGCATCCCCGGCACGCCGACGTTCCTGGTCAAGATCGGTGACGGCGAGCCGTACGTCATTCAGATCGCGAGTATCGACGAGATGAGAGCAGCACTCGACGACGCCCTCGCGGGTTGAGCGACCGCGCCCTGCGCCTGGCCGGAGCGGTCGTCGCGCTGGCGGGAATCGCAGTCGCGGGCTACCTCGCTTGGGCCCACTACGCCGACAGCGCTGTCGTATGCGTCGCCGGCGGGAGCTGCGAGAAGGTGCAGGAGTCGGAGTACGCGGCGATCGCGGGTGTCCCGGTCGCCGTCCTCGGCCTCGCTGCGTACGGGGCGATCCTCGCGCTGATTGCGTGGGATACGCCGGTAGCGCGGTTGGCCGCTGCGGCGACGGCCGTCGTCGGCCTGCTCTTCAGCGCATACCTGCTCGTGCTGCAGCTGTTCGTCATCGACGCGATCTGCGTCTGGTGCCTCGCGAATGACGTGCTCATTGCGCCCGCGCTCGCGGTAACGACTGCCCTGCGGCTGCGCGGCTAGGTCATAGGAACCTGACGAAGCACCCTCGGTGCGACCCGGTCGAGGATCTCCGCAAGGCTCTCGCCGGTGCAGGTGATTCCGTGGTTCCGCAGCCCGATGACCGCATGCGCCGGATCGGGTTCGAGCGCGACGAGGTCGGCAACGGCGACCGCGAGCTCCTGGGTCCCGCACGGGTAGTTCACGTCGGTTGCGGCAATTCCCTCCATCCAGGCATGGACGTGGAGGATCGCGCCGACGTCCGGGTGCGCTTGGTAGATCATCCAGTGCTCGATCGCATCGACCGAAACGCGGCGCGGCTCGATTCCCGGGGGCACGCTCAGCACGATCACGCCACGCTCGTCGTCGAAATCCTTGACCATGAGGAAGTCCCGTCCGACCGTCTCGAGCTGCGACTTGTCGACGCCGCTCGCGCTCATCCAGAAACGGGTCTCGTCCTTGCGCGCCGACAGGTTTCCGTAGGAGAGGCCACCGACGCTGTAGAGCCGCATGACATGGCGAAGGTCGCGCCCGGACAGATACTCCTCGACGGGAAACGGCGACGGGAGCAGGTCGAGCTCATCGAGACGACGACCGGCCTCGCCGATGTCCGAAGTGATTTCGTCACCATCCCAGAGCTCGGGCTCGAGATCCGGGATCCACTCGTTGTCGATCACAAGCCTCGACGTGGCGAGCGGCTCGAGGCGGGCGTAGATCTCGACCGGGTCGTCCGGCACGTGATACGTGCCTCGCTCCATGGTCGTGAACCAGACGCCCTTACCGGGGACGCGGAGGAGCACGACATTCGAGAGCGTGCGCACGAGCATCGGGTAGCTCTCCTTCAAAGCGTCCTCCGGAGCCTCCGGGAGCTCGTAGAACGCCGCCGAGTACGTCCCGCGCGAAGAGCGACGGAACGCCTTCGGGTCGGCTGCGTCGAACATGTTGAGCACGAAATCGGCCTCGGCGATGTCGTCGACAGCAGTGAAGTCGTCCTTCTCGAACTGC
>DASTEM010000237.1:0-8673 GCA_035709545.1 Gaiellaceae bacterium
GTCTGCAACGGCGCGGGATTCAGCGATCCCGACGGCAACCGCATCCTCCTCCACCATCGCTACGCGCCGTATCCCGACGGGACGATGCCCTGATGCAGGTCGAGCAGGTCGACTTCATGTCCGTGCCGACGCGCGATATCACCCGCGCCGTCGGCTGGTACCGAGACGTCCTAGGACTGGCGGAATCGGAGTTCTCCGCTGGTGAGATCGAGACGCCGAATCTCACGTTGTCGTTCTGGAAGCCCGAAGAGCAGGGTGAGCCTTTCGTGCCGAACGAGAACGGGGTCGCGCTTCGCGTCGCGGACGTTCCCGCCGCGGTCGAGGAGGTCCGCGCGGCAGGCGGCGACGTCATGGGTATCGAGGATTCGGGCGTCTGCCACATGGGCTTCGTCAAGGATCCGGACGGCAACGTGCTCATCCTCCACCGTCGCTATGCGCCGCGGCGGAAGCGTGAGAGAAGCTGACGTGGCCGGATCAGGAACGGGAGATGACCCGTGGGTTCTCAGGACGCCGCCCGGATCGTCGGAGTACCAGATGTACCGAGACGAGACTGCCGATCCGCCGGCGCTCGTGTGCCAGGTCGGGGCCACGAAGCTGAGCTATCACCTGCGCTGTATCGATGATCTCCACGCGACGCTGAAGCAGCACGGCGACTGGATGCCACTCGGCGCCGCAGACGAGCAGAAGCCGGCGAAGGAGGGGACCGTCGAGGCCTGGGCCAGATCGTCCACGAACCCGATCGGCGGCTGGTACGGACTCCGGAAGGGCTACCGCGGGCGCTTCGGGATGTACGTTCCGCCTTTGCTCGAGGAGATCGGGCTCGCAGAGCTGACGCACGACGCTCGGAACAACCGCCTGCGGGCGCTGTAGGCAATGGGCGGCGTACGCAGCGAGGCGCTCGAGCGGTACTCGAAGCTGCCCCTCCCGACGACGAAGGACGAGCACTGGCGGTTCACGGATCTCAAGGGGTTCGATCCCGACTCGTGGACGGCGGACAGCGCGACAAGAATCGCTTCTGCGCCGTCGCTGCTCGAGCTCGACGCATCCGGTCTCGCGTACGTGCGAGAGGCTGGCATCGAGTTCGCGTCCGCGCCCGAGGGGATCCGCTTCGAGCCGCTCCCCGAAGACCACGAGCTCCTGTACTCGCTCGTCGGTTGGGACGAGAAGTTCGCAGCGCACAACGCGGCGCTGTGGCAACACGGCTTGCTGGTGCACGTTCCGCGGGGTGTCGTTCTCGACAAGCCGCTGTACGTTCGCATCGCGAACTCCGTCGAAGGCGGCTCGCTGTTCTGGCGCTTGCTGGTCGTCGCGGAGCCGGAGAGCCGCTTCACACTGATCGAGGAGTACACGTCGACGACGCCCGAGCTGACGGCTTACTCGAATGCCGCGGTCGAGATCGTCGTCAAGGACGCTGCGAAGGTCGAATACGTCTCTGTGCAGAACCTCTCGCACGGCACCTGGCATTTCGCCTCGCACCACGCGCGCGTCGACCGCGACGCTGAGCTCGACTGGGTGGCGGGCGGATTCGGCTCGGCGAAGGGCAAGGTGCGCATCCAGAACGATCTTGCGGGACCGGGTGCGACCTCTCGCGTGACGGGGGCGTACTTCGCCGACGGAACGCAGCATCTCGACTACGACACCTTCCAGGAGCACATCGCGCCGAACACGACTTCCGACTTCGCCTTCAAGGGAGCGCTTCGCGACACCGCCCGCGCGGTGTGGCGGGGGATGATCCGCGTCGAAGAGGGTGCGCAGAAGACCAACGCCTACCAGGAGAACCGCAATCTGCTGCTCTCGAAGACCGCGCATGCGGACTCCATCCCCGGCCTCGAGATTATGGCGAACGATGTCCGCTGCACGCACGGGGCGACACTCGGACAGGTTGATCGCGAGCAGCTCTTCTACCTGATGGCACGTGGGCTTTCACGTTCGGAGGCCGAGCGGCTCATCGTGCGCGGCTTCTTCCAGGACGTCCTCGACCGCGTCGAGCTCGAGCCCGTACGCGACGCGCTCGCGGCTGCTCTCGAAGCCCGCATCCCGCAGGCGTAGCCCCGATCGGGCATCATCCGGCGATGGAAACGGTCTCCGCTCCTCGGTTGCGCGGCGTCTTTCACCAGTACGCGTTCGTCGCCGCAGTCGTCTCCGGAACTGTCCTCGTCGTTCTTGCCGACGGCTATCTCGAGCGGGTCGCGGTGTGGGTCTACGCCGTTGCGCTGGCCGCGATGTTCGGCGCGAGTGCCCTCTATCACCGTTTCCCGTGGCGGAGCCCGTCGGCTCGCCTTCGCGCTCGGCGGCTCGATCACGCGATGATCTTCGTCTTCATCGCCGGGACGTACACGGCATTCGCGCTCGTCGCATTCAACGGGACGGCGCGGGTGATCGGTCTCGTGACCGTCTGGGCGGGCGCGTCACTCGGCATCGTTCTGAACCTGATCTGGATCGAGGCGCCACGCTGGCTCTCTGCAGTCGCCTATCTGGGGGTCGGGTGGGTCGGACTGATCTTGATCCCGCAGTTCTTTCCGGCGCTCGGCGTTGCTGCAGCCGTTCTCGTGATCGTGGGCGGCGCGCTGTACAGCGCCGGAGCGCTCGCGTACGCGACCACGTGGCCGAACCCGTTTCCGGCCACGCTGGGCTTCCACGAGGTCTTCCACCTCCTCGTCGTCGCGGCGGCCACGACTCAGTTCGTCGCCCTCTCCCTCGTCGTGCTCTGACTCCGGGGCGGTACCCTCGGGCCATGGATGCCAAGGTGCAACTCACGGACGAGGAGTGGCGCGCCCGCCTCTCCCCGGAGCAGTACGAGATTCTGCGACGAAAGGGCACGGAGCGGGCGTTCTCGGGCCCATACTGGGACGAGCACGATCCCGGTACCTACCGCTGTGCTGGCTGCGGTGCGGAGCTCTTCCGATCGGACACGAAGTTTGAGTCGGGCACCGGTTGGCCGAGCTTCTTCGAGCCGGCGGCGTTGGACAGCGTCGTCACGGAGACGGATACGAGTTACGGGATGACGCGCACGGAGGTCATGTGCGCGTCGTGCGGCGGCCACCTCGGTCACGTGTTCGACGACGGGCCGCACCCGACCGGGATGCGTTACTGCATCAACTCGAGCGCGCTCGACCTCGAGCGCTCGTAAGTGCTCGTGTGAACGAGCTCGGGCTGTTTCCCCTGCCGCTGGTGCTACTTCCGACCGAGCGCGTGCCGCTGCACATCTTCGAGGAGCGCTACCGGGAGCTCATCGGCGAGTGCCTCGAGTCGGACCGCGAGTTCGGACTCATTTACGCCGACGACGACGGAATGCGTGACGTCGGCACGCGCGCGCGGGTGACGGAGGTGCTCGCTCGCATGCCGGACGGGCGAATGGACATCCTTGTCGAGGGTCGGAGTCGGTTCAGGCTGCTCGAGATCACGACCGGGCGAGGCTTTCAGACGGGCGAAGTGTCGCCCGTAGAGGACGAGAAGGATCCTTCCGATTCGGAGTCCATCGCGCGTGCGATCGGCCTCTTCGATCGCCTGCGGGAGCTCACCGGCAGCGACCTCGACGTGCCCGATCCGGATACTGCGCAGCTCTCCTTCGTCCTGGCCGGCCTTGTCGAACTTGCGCCTGACGACAAGCTCCAGCTCCTGAGAGACGTTTCCGAACGCAGTCGCATGAGTCGCGTGTGCGAGCTCCTCGAGCGCGCACTTCTTACCACCCAGCGCGTTCGGGAGGCTGCGGAGCGTGCGGTCACGAACGGCCGCGTCCACGTCGAGTGACCCATCCGGCCAGGGGTACCATGCGCTCATGGCCGTAACAGCACATCCGAAGCTCGACGCGGAGCGTCTGCGGACGGACTTCGCCGTCTTCGACGAGCTCGTGAACGGGAAGCCCGTCGCGTTCCTCGACTCCGCCGCTTCTAGTCAGAAGCCGCGTCAGGTTCTCGACGCTATGCGGGACTTCTACGAGCATTCGTATGCAAATGTCCACCGCGGCGTGTACCGGCTCGCCGAGCGGGCCACGACGGCCTTCGAAGGTGCTCGGCAGAAGGTCGCCGCCTTCATCAATGCTCCCGATGCTCGTGAGGTGATCTTCACCCGCAATGCGACCGAGGGCCTCAACCTCGTTGCGTACGCGTGGGGGCTCGTGAATCTCGGTCCGGGCGACGTCGTCCTCGTCACGGAGCTCGAGCACCACTCGAATTTCGTCCCGTGGCAGTACATCGCGAAGCGGACAGGGGCAGACTTTCGGATGATCCCGCTCGACGAACAGGGTGAGCTCGATCTCGCTGCTCTCGAGAGGATCGAAGGCGACGGCGCTGTCAAGATCGTCGCGACCAACCTCGTGTCCAACGCGCTCGGCACGATCAATGCGGTCGACCAGCTCGCCGTATGGTCCCACGAGCGCGGCGCGTTGGTCGTGATCGACGCCGCTCAGGCCGCGCCTCATCGAAAGATTGACGTACAGGCGCTCGACTGCGACTTCCTCGCATTCTCGGCCCACAAGATGTGCGGTCCGAGTGGCGCCGGCGCGCTCTGGGGTCGTGCTGAGCTGCTCGAGGCGATGGAGCCGTTCAACGTCGGCGGGCACATGATCCGCAAGGTGGAGCCTGAGGAGACGACCTGGGGCGACCTGCCGCACAAGTTCGAGGCGGGGACATCGCCGATCGCCGAGGCCGTGGGCTTTGGCGCAGCGGTCGACTATCTCGAGGCGGTCGGCTTGGACGCGATCGAGGAATATGAGCACGAGCTCGCGGGATACGCCCTCGCCCAGCTAGGCGAATTGCCTTGGGTCACCTCGTACGGGCCTCCGGCGCGTCGTCGTGCGGGGATTGTTTCGTTCAACGTCGACGGCGTCCATCCACACGACGTTGCTCAGATTCTCGACTTCGACGGTGTGGCGATCCGAGCCGGCCACCATTGCTGCCAGCCGTTGATGCGGAAGCTCGGCGTCGCGGCGACGAACCGTGCCAGCTTCTACCTGTACACGATCCCGGAGGAGATCGACAGGCTCGTCGAGGGCCTCCACAAGGTCAAGAAGAGCCTCGGGTAGCGATGAGCGAGTTCGACCAGCTGTATCGCGAGGTCATCCTGGACCACTACAAGCACCCGCGGAACCACGGGCTTCTCGAGCCTGCAGACGCGCACGCTGAGGGCCAGAACCCGCTCTGCGGAGACGAGATCGCGGTCTCGGTGAGGCTGGGGGCGGGCGATGTGATCGAAGAGGTTGGTTTCGACGGCCGTGGCTGCGCGATCAGCCAGGCAGCGACGTCGATGCTCGGTGATCTCGTCAAGGGCCGAAGTGCGCAGGAGGTCGCGGCGATGCCGTCGCAGGAGCTGCTCGATGAGCTCGGCATCCCGCTGACGCCGGTTCGGCTGAAGTGCGCGATCCTCGGCCTCGGCGTCCTCAAGCTCGCATTGCACAAGTCCCGCGGAACGCCGCTCCCCGAGGAATGGGGCACGTCGGCTCGGGACCTGGTGCTCGAATAGTGGCCGAGATCGAGGTCGCTCCGGTTGCGGAGCTACCGCCCGGGTCGATGCGGCTCGTGCCGGCCGGAGATCTCATCATCGGGGTCTTCAACTGCGCAGGCACGCTGTACGCGATCGAGGATCGCTGCTCGCACGACGACGGGCCCCTGTGCGAAGGCGACTGGGAGCCGGAGCTGTGCATCGTCGTCTGCCCGCGTCACGGCTCGCGCTTCGATCTCCAGACGGGCATCCCGATGACTCTGCCCGCGTTCGAGTCGGTACCGACGTACCCGGTCTCGGTGCGCGGGGACGGTGTTGTCGTGGTGGAGGTTCCCGACTAGTGCTGGACGAGCGCGTGTTGGCGGTGCTCGCTCGGCTGGAAGAAGAGGATCGTGCCGAACGCGCTGCCGGTGTCCCATCCGCGCAGCGTTCGCGCCAGGTTGCTCCCACAACGGGGCGCTTCCTGTTCGCCCTCACTGCGTCGCAGGCGGGTATCGAAGTGCTCGAGATCGGAGCGTCGCGTGGCTATTCGTCGATCTGGCTTGCGGCGGGAGCACGAGTGCTCGGCGGCCGGCTCCTCTCACTCGAGCATGACGCGGTGAAGTGTGAGGCCTGGCGGGTGAACCTCGCGGACGCTGGGCTCGAGGAGTGGGCCGAGTTGATCGAAGGCGATGCTTTCTCGATCCTCGACGCGACGGAGGACACATTCGACCTGGTCTTTCTCGACGCCGAGAAGGACGACTATGAGCAGCTCTTCGCGCTCGCACGACCGCTGCTCGAGCCGGGTGCGCTCGTCGTGGCGGACAACGTCACCTCACATGCCGAGACACTCGCCGCGTACTCGGCGGCGCGGCAAGCCGATCCCACGCTTTCGAGCGTCACGCTTCCCCTCGATCGCGGCCTTGAGCTGTCCGTCACGCTCGCATGACGATCGCTGTCTCCATCCGCTCGAAACGCGTATGCTGGAAGTACCGCGGAAAGGAGGTGGTCCGGCTTGAGCGATGACAGTACGGGCAGTGGAGGTACCAGCGGGTAGAGGCGTGTCCCCGGGACCACCGGGAAACGTCTAGCCAGCGTAGGGGGCTCGCACGTCGCGCCGCACGCTTCTCCTCGCGAGAGGCCGTGCCGGAAGCGCCTCTACTAATCCAACGCTGGTATCCGTCTCGAGGGGCCGCTTTGCGCGGCCCCTCGGCGTTTGAGGGTTCAGGCCGCTATCGCTGCCGGTGCGGTGTTGTCGACGAGAGCGGCGAGATGGGTACGCAGGCGCTCGGCGAGGATCGCGTTCGAGAGCCGACCCTCGCTGTCGAACGCCTCGTGTGCCTTCGATACGGGGAGCTCACCTTCGATGACGCGTGCACCGGTGATGCCGAGAACCCGCCTCAGGTCCTGCTGTGCCCAGATCGCTCCGTACTGACCGGTCGATGCACCCGCAACCGCGATGGTCTTGCCCCAGATCGCGGCCTCCGCGCGTCGAGGCCGGGACGCCCAGTCGATCGCGTTCTTCAGCACGCCCGGGATCGATCCGTTGTATTCGGGAGTGACGATCAGCAGCGCATCGGCCGACGCGATCCGCCTGCGGAGATCGCGTACGGCCTCTGGCGCGTCCTCGCCGTCCAGGTCTTGGTCGTATGGGGGTAGCTCCCCGAGTCTGTCGTAGACCTCGATCCAAGTGGCTGCGGGCGCGTGCTCCGCGGCCGCACGAGCGAGCGCTGTGTTGTACGAGTCGGCCCGCAGGCTTCCGGAGATGGCGAGGATGTGCATCGGCTACGCCGCCCGAACCGCGGCGAAGTAGGCCCTGAGAACGATCTCGTTCGGCAGCAGGAACCCGCCGCCTGGCAACGGTGCGTTCCAGTCGAGCCCGAAGTCGGTGCGGTCGACCGTCCCTTCGAGCTCGAGCCCGATGCGCTCGTTCCCCCAGGGATCGATCGCGGAGCCGACGAAGTTTCCCGTCAGCTCGACCTGCTTGGTGACGTCCTTGATCGTGAGATTGCCTGTGACGACGAGCTCGTTCCCATTTGCTTCGACGGACGTCGACGCGAAGCGAAGCTCCGGATAGCGCTGCGTGTCGAAGAAGTCGGGCGCTTGCAGGTGCCCGTCGCGGTCGGCGTCGAAGGTGGTGATGCTCGCCGCATCGACGGTGCCTTCAATCGAAGGGTTGTCACCGCCCAGAACGATCCCCGAGAAGCCGGGGACACGTCCCTTCACGGTGGCGAGGCCGAGCTTCTTGACCTCGAACTCGAGCGACGACCAGACCGGGTCGATCTTCCATTCGCCGCTCGGGATGATGGTGGCCGAAGTGTCTGCGAGTATTGACATGGATCTACTCCTTTGAGTCCGCTACTATTGAGTACGCAAGCAACTCTAGCGAGAAGTACATGCCTAGTCAAGTATTGAGTAAGCAATCTTTAGGAGTCTCGACGTTCATCGCGCTGCTGCGTGGCTACACGGCTGCGACCCGGGAGTTAAACGCCCAGCTAAACGCCGCTCACGGCCTCACCCTGGCCGACTACGACGTGCTCCTTCATCTGGCGTGGGCACCGGAACAGCGGATGCGGCGCGTCGACCTCGCAGCGCAGGTGCTCCTGACCGCATCCGGCATCACGCGGCTGCTCGACGGCCTCGAGCGGGCCGGGCTTATCGAGCGCGCCTCGTGTGAGACGGATCGGCGCGTGGTCTACGCCGTCCTGACCGAGCCCGGCCTGGAGAAGCTGCGTGAAGCCTCGAAGAGTCATGTCCCGCAGGTCGAGGCCTTCTTCGCGGCGCGCTTCGACGACGATGAACTGACTGATCTAAGCGTGTTCCTCACCCGTCTCGCCGACGGCGATCCAGCCCGTTGCAACCCTCCCGTTTAGCTTAGGCCTCGTCGAAGTTCTGCCAGTAGCGGCTCGGCGTGGGACCGCGCTGGCCCTGATACTTCGAGCCGATGCCGGCGGAGCCGTACGGGCGCTCGGCCGGCTCGGAAAGCTGTACGAACGAAAGCTGGCCGATCTTCATCCCCGGGTAGATCGTGATCGGAAGGTTCGCGACGTTCGACAGCTCGAGCGTCACGTGCCCGTCCCAGCCGGGGTCGATGAAGCCTGCGGTCGAGTGGATGAGCAGTCCGAGTCTGCCAAGACTCGACTTGCCCTCTAAGCGGGCGACCAGATCGTCCGGGAGCGTCACTCGCTCGAGCGTCGAGCCGAGGACGAACTCGCCCGGGTGCAGAATGAATGCCTCGTCGCCCGTCACCTCGAC
>DASTEM010000238.1:0-3728 GCA_035709545.1 Gaiellaceae bacterium
AGGGCCAGCGATCAGCTTCTTGACCTGACGCTGGCTCTTGCCGCAGAAGCTGCAGAGCAACTGCTCGTTGCCGTCGGACGCCCGAGCCACGAGTCTCCTTTTACTCTGATTTCACGGTTAGGGGAAGGGGATCTTTACGACCGGTGCTCGATCACTGTGTCGATGAGCCCGTATTCCTTGGCCTCGGGCGCTGTCATGTAGAAGTCGCGATCCATGTCTTTCGAGAGTTTCTCGACCGGTTGACCCGTGTGCTTGGCCATGATCTCCTCCATTAGCCGCTTGAGGCTGATTACCTCCCGCGCCTGGATCTCGATCTCCGTCGGCTGGCCGGAGAAGCCGGCCGATCCCTGGTGGATGAGGATCTTCGAGTGGGGAAGCGCGCTCCGCTTGCCGTGGGCGCCTCCGGCCAGGACGACCGCCCCCATGGACATGGCCATGCCGACGCAGATCGTCTGCACGTCCGGCTTGATGAACTGCATCGTGTCGTAGATCGCGAGGCCTGCATAGACGATGCCGCCCGGCGTGTTGATGTAGATCGAGATGTCCTTGTCGGGATCCTCCGACTCGAGGTGGAGAAGCTGGGCGACGACGAGGTTCGCGATCTGATCGTCGATCGGCGTGCCCAGGAAGATGATCCGCTCGTTGAGCAGACGCGAGTAGATGTCGAACGAGCGCTCGCCGCGCGAGGTCTGCTCGATGACCATCGGAATGAGGGGGCTCATTAGGGCTCCTTGCTGCCGGGGGTCCACAACTTCGTGTCCCCCTCTGCTTTTTCCTTGTCAGGTGTCCACAGCTTGTCGCGCGCCGCCGCCAGCTCGGGCGCGATCGGCTTTACATCCGCGACCAACCGATCGAGAGCTGCGCGCAGGCGGAGGTCCTCCCGGATCGACTCCTGCTGGCCGTGCGCCCACACATCCTCGATAAGGGCGTCGGCATCGTCGTCTCCCGCCGACTCGGCCTCCTCGCGGAGATATGCCTTGACGTCGTCGTCGGAGACGTCGATTCCGGCGCGCTCGGCGAGCGCCTCGAGCGCGAGCTCGCGGGCGATCGAGACGGCGGCCTCGAGCACCATCTGGCGCTGAAGCTCGTCTGCGTTGCCACCGCTCGCGGCCAGGTACGTCTCGAGCGAGACACCTCGGCGCTCGAGCGAGCGGACGAAGCCGGTGAGCAGGTCGGCGGCACGGTTGCGGACGAGAGGCAACGCAGGTTGCACCTCGGACGCGCGGACGAGCTCATCGACTGCAGAGACTCGGAAAGCTGCGTCGATCTCGGAATCGAGCTGCTCGCGCAGACTTCCCTCGATGCTCGCGCGAAGCTCGGCGAGCGTGTCGAACTCGCTCGCGGCACGCGCCAGGTCGTCGTCGACCGGCGGCAGGACTTTCTCCTGCACCTCGCTCACGGTTATCTCGACGTTGGACGCCGTGCCGTCGGCAAGCGCGAATGCGACCTCTTTCGTCTCGCCGACCGCGGCGCCGAGGAGCGCAGCCTCGAGCTCTCCCGCCATGCGGCCGGCTCCGAGCTCGACGACCGTGTCGCGCTGTGCTTCTCCCTTCGAGTCGACGAGATCGACGACGAGCGTGTCTCCCTCGCGTGCGGGGCGTCCATTCGCGGGCACGAGCTCCGCGACGGACTCGCGCAGCGCTTCGAGCTCGGCATCCACCGCCTCCTGTGGAACGTCGATCTCGGCGCGGGGAACCTCGAGCTCTGTCCAGTCGGCGATCTCCGGAAGCACCTGAACTTCGACCGTGGCAGTGAAGCTCCACGCCTCGTCGGCGGCGCCGGGAAGCTCGAACTCGAACTGGGGCTCGGCAATCGGGCGCACGCGACTTCGAGACGCGGCGCTCCAGAACCACCCTCCGATGTGGCTGTCGATCGCCTCGGCGTAGATGCGGGCCTTGCCCAGACGCGAGACGAGAATCGGCTGCGGGACCTTCCCCTTGCGGAAGCCTGGGATCTTGACGCTCTCCGAGAGGTCGGACAGAGCGTGCTCGACCGCGTGCTGTACCTGGTCGGGAGAGACGTCGACGGTCAGGCGGACGCGATTCTCGCCGAGCTGCTCGACAGCGGTGGCCACCGGGCCATTCAACCAGCCTGGGGTAGGGTCACGCAGAGTGGAGCGGTTCGACGTCGTCGTGGTCGGAGTCGGCGGAATGGGCAGCGCGGCCCTCTACCACCTCGCCCGCCGGGGAAAGCGGGTGCTCGGGCTCGAGCGCTTCGACGTCCCCAACGACATGGGCTCGTCGCACGGTGTCACGCGAATTATCCGGCTCGCGTACTTCGAGCACTCGGATTACGTGCCGCTCCTCCGCCGAGCGTACGAGCTTTGGCGCGAGCTCGAGTCGGAGGCCGGGGAGCAACTTCTCCACACGACCGGGATCGTCGAAGCGGGCGAGCGGATCTACGAAGGGGCGCTTCGCTCGTGCTCCGACCATGGCATCTCATTCGAAGCGATCGACGGTCGAGAGCTCCGACGCAGGTATCCCGCATTCCACCTGCCGCCGGAACTTCCCGTCTTCCTCCAATCTGACGGTGGATTCCTCCTGCCCGAGCGGTGCATCGTCGCCCACGTGAACGGGGCGCTCGCGCATGGCGCCGTCGTCCGGGCTCGCGAACGCGTTCTGGAGTGGACGGAGACGGAGAGCGGCGTGCGCGTGAGCACCGATCGCGGCGTGGTGGAGTCCGAACGCCTCGTGTTGACCGCAGGCGCCTGGTCACAGGACGTGGCTCGCCTTCCCCCGGGGTTGGCGGGAGCACTGCGCCAGACAGTCGCATGGCTACAGCCGCGTCAGCCTGAGCACTTCACACCGGAGCTGCTCCCCGTCTTCAACCTCGTTCTGGACGGCGAGCACTTCTACGGCTTTCCCGTGTTCGGCATTCCGGGATTCAAGGTGGGCCGCTTCGACCACTTCGGCCAGGGTGGCGATCCCGACGCCATCTCACGCGAGACAACCCTCGAGGACGAGGCACCGCTCAGAGCCTTCGCCGAGCGCTACCTCCCCGACGGGGCGGGGCCGACGCTCGCTCTCAAGACCTGCCTTTTCGAGCCCTCGCCAGACGAGCACTTCCTCATCGGCCGGCATCCAGAGGCCGGGAACGCGATCGTCGCCGCCGGCTTCTCCGGGCACGGGTTCAAGTTCTGCTCGGTGATAGGAGAGATCCTCGCGGACCTTGCGCTCGACAACTCCACACGCCACGGCATCGGGCTCTTCCGCTTCGACCGCTTCGGGTAGCGCGCGACGTATCCTTTCGTCCACGCGGGCGTGGCGGAACTGGCAGACGCTGCGGGTTTAGGTCCCGTTGAGCTTCGGCTCTTGGAGGTTCGAGTCCTCTCGCCCGCATAGCCGCGGGAAATCAGACCTGACGGTCGATTTCCCGCGGGGGAGAGACAACTTCAATAGCGTCCGACGATGAGCGCGAAGGTCTCGCGCACGCTCTCCGCGACGAGCCCAACGAGGCAGACGATGGTGAGTACAGCCGCGGCGCCGAGAACTTCGCCCGTCGTCGACAGCATGAGGAGGGCCGTAAAGCTGCCGAGGACGAGAAATGCGGTGGAGAGCGGCCGTCGGGTGTATGTGCCGAGCCCGAGCCCGACGAGGAACGCGGCGCCGAACACCACGATCCCGAGAGTCATGGCGCGAGGGTAGGACCGCAGTCGGACGGAGCTGTCCTGGTGGGCGCAAGACCGGAACCCGCTGAGCGCGGATTCCGGTCGCGCGCAAATCCCTAAA
>DASTEM010000239.1:0-4900 GCA_035709545.1 Gaiellaceae bacterium
ACAGTCGACGTCGTGCTCCCGATCCTTCACGGCCCCTTCGGCGAGGATGGCACCGTACAGGGCCTGCTCGAGCTCGCCGGCGTCCCGTATGTGGGCGCAGGCGTCGCTGCGTCGGCGCTGTGCATGGACAAGGACCTCTTCAAAGCCGTGCTCCGCGATCGCGGTATCCCCGTGGCGCTAAATGTGACCCTGCGCGAGGGCGACCGGATCGAGCACCCGTTCCCGTATCCAGTGTTCGTCAAGCCTGCGCGACTCGGATCGTCGGTCGGCATCTCGAAGGCGCACGACGAGGACGAGCTGGTCAGCGCAGTCGCGCTCGCGCGGCGCCACGACGACAAGGTGCTGATCGAGGAGTTCGTCCCCGGAACCGAGGTCGAATGCGGCGTGCTCGGAAACAGGGAGCCGATCGCGTCGGCCGTGGGCGAGATCGTCGCGCACGCGGAGTGGTACGACTACTCGGCGAAGTATGACGAGGGCGGGATGGAGCTCGTGGTTCCCGCGCGAATCGCACCGGATGTCGATCAGCGCGTTCGCGATCTTGCCGTCGAGTCGTTCGTCGCAACCGAATGCGAGGGGATGGCCCGCATCGACCTCTTTGTCCGCCCGGACGGGGAGGTCGTCGTGAACGAGATCAACACGATCCCCGGGTTCACATCGACGAGCGTGTACGCGGCACTTTTCGAAGCGTCGGGAATCCCTTATGCAGAGCTCTTGGACCGGCTCATCGCGCTCGCGCTCGAGCGACACGAGCGGCGCGCCAAGCTCGCGTACTGAGACGTAGGGGAGATGCGTCCTGAGACGTAGGGGCGAGATATCTCGCCCCTACAAGCCCGCGAGGAGCCGCTCCGTCTGGGAGCGGTGCCATTCCAGCCCGAGCGCAGCGAAGCCCGCATCCGCGCGCGCGAGCAGTTCGTCGTCTCCACGTGCAGCGCCCAGCGCACGCAGGGCGAAAGGCTCGACATATGTGCCCGGACGCACGAACGGCGACGCCTCACGCTCGATCCACTCGTGCTCACGAAGGGCGACCAGCGTGTCGAGCCTCGTGGCAAACGCAGCGGGGCCCCAGACGAAGCTCCGGTGCAACGGCGTCTGGACGAGGGCGCGCACGGCTTCGGAGTCTCCTCGCACGAGCGCCATCCGCAAGCGGGGAGGGTTTAGTGCGCCCTCGTGCCCCTCGCCCGCGAGTTGCTCTCCCCTGCGCTGCAACTCCAATCCCCGTTCGTGGTCGCCGAGGCAGAGATACGCGAGTGAGCAGAGTAGGAAGTCGCGTGCATTGCGCACGCAGGGTGTCGCAAGGTTCTCGGCGACTGCGACGGCTGCACGATCCGTCTCGGCCGCAAGCGCCGGCCAGTCGCCCAGCGTCTCGGCGAGCTCAAGCTTCAGTGAAATGGCGTGTACGCGATGGTGGGCAGAGAGTCGGCGGGCCAGCTCCCAGTGCATCTCCGCGAACTGTCTCGCCTCCAGGAAACGGCCCACCCCGGACGCGACGGGAACCGCGGTTTCGTATGCCTCGCAACGATGGTCAGGGTCGTCTATCTCGGAGAGCAGCTCGAGTCGGCGCTCGTTTAGCCGCGCTGCCTCCTCGAAGCGGCCGCGGGCGAACGCCGCATGCGCGCGAGTAGCGTACGCGTACGATCGAAGCGCGGGGTCACCGATGCGCTCCACCAGCGTCGAAATCCGCTCGAGCACCTCATCCGAGACAACCTCCGGACGGATCTCGGAACGCGCAAGCAACGCCCGAGCCTCCGCCCTGCTGCCCTCTTCCGCGAGCTCTAGGGCTCGCTCGACCCACGCCTCGACCTGGCCAGGCTTCGGGCGGACTTTCCACATCCCGGAGCGAATGGACGTCTGAAACGCGAGCAGGGCGTACGCGTCCGCGCGCTCGGCAGTGTCGAGCGGGCCCTCGAGCGACCGCTGCAGCGCGTCCCAGAATGCTTCACCGTCGTAGCGGAGCGCCTGAGTCCGGCCCACCTCCCTCCAGAAGAGCGCGCATTCGTGCTCGTCGTCGGATAGCTCGACCGCACGGGTGAACAGGTCGATTGCCTCATCGAGCTCGTACCGTCTCCTCGCCAGCTCTCCGGCGCGGCGCAGCCAATAGGCTGCGCGCCCGCGCAACCGTACGAGCTCAGGCGCGTCATCGGCCCAGACGAGGTCCGCGTCCTCCCGCTTGACGGCCTCGGAGAAGTGATACGCGATGACCGAGGCCAGCTCGTCCCGGCCCTGCTCGCCGCTCTCGAGCCAGTCCGCAAGCATCGCGTGGATTCGACCGCGGCGAGCCTTGGGGATGCTGGCGTACGCAACCTCGCGCGTCAGCTGGTGCTTGATCGCGTACTCGCGCTCGCCGGCGATCACCGGGCCGCGGCTGGACCGAATGAGGTCCCGCTCCTCGAGGAGGTCGAAGTCCGGGTCTTCCCCCAGGAGATGGACGACGGCCGAGGTCCAAAAGACGCGCCCCACGACGGCTCCCGCCTGCAGAGCCGCCTTCTCGGTCGCCGGCAGCCGGTCGATGCGGGCGGCAAGAACCGCGTGCACCGTGTCCGGCATCGCGAAATCCACCGGTTGCGCGCCAAGCGACCACTCGCCGTCACGCCTTTCGAGTACACCGGAATCGACGAGCTCGCCGATCAGCTCCTCGAGGAAGAACGGGTTGCCCTCGGCTCTGGCTATCAGGAGCCCGCGGAGCTCGTCCGAGAGAACGGCGGGAACCATCTCGTCGAGCATCTTTGCCGCCTCTTGCGCGGGAAGCGGGTCGAGCCACATGACGGTCGCGTTGCGCCGACCCGCCCCCCAGCCCGGACGGGAGTCATGGAGCTCCGGCCGCGCCGTTGCCAACAGCACGACCGGCGCTCGCACATCGGCCACCACCCGCTCGAGGAGGTCGAGGAGGTCGGACTCCGCCCAGTGCACATCCTCGACCAGAACGACCGCGGGCCTCGCGGACCCGAGCTCGTCGACGAATGCGACGACAGCCTCGTGGAGTCGCTCGCGCGCGTCGAGCGGGTGGAGCTCCCGGGCGACGTCGAGACCGAGCGCGAGGCCGAGAATCTCGCGACCCTCGAGCTTCCGCAAGATGTCGTCTGGCCGATCGCTGTCCCGCAGCCCCAGATGCTCGTTCAGCACCTCGCGGATCGGCCAGTACGTGATTCCATCTCCGTACGCGAGACAACGGCCCGTCCGTCGGAGCGGTACGGGATCCTCCTCGGCGAGAACCTCCCACAACTCACGCACGAGACGGGTCTTCCCGACCCCTGGCTCGCCGACGATCGTGACGAGGTGTGGCTCGGCGTACGCCGCAGCTCGTCGGTACGTCGCCCGGAGAAGCTCCAGCTCCGCCTCGCGACCCACGAAGACGCGGGGAAAGCCCCCGACGCCCCGCGGTCGCATCAGCGTCAGCGAACGAAGGACGGTCCGGCCCGCAACCCCTCCGGGCTTGCCTTTGGCCTCGACGCTTCGGAGCTCTCCGAACTCGAACGCCCCGCTCGCTGCGGCAACAGTTCGCTCGCCGGCGAGGATCTCCCCGGGCTCCGCGGCTTTCTGGAGCCGGTCGCACACGTTGACTGCGTCACCAGTCACGAAGGAGCTGCCCACGCGCGGCTCGCCGACCACGGTGTCGCCCGTGTTCACCCCGATTCGCAGCTCGAGCTCGCCCCCGAACAGCTCGTGCAGCCGACGTTGCATCGCGAGTGCCGCGTGCAATGCGCGCTCCGCGTGGTCCTCGAGCGCAGCCGGCGCTCCGAAGACGGCCATCACCGCATCGCCCGCGAATTTCTCGACCGTCCCGCCGGTGCGCCCTATCTCCTCCGCCATCGCGTCGTAAAACCGATCGAGGCGGGCTCGAACGCGCTCGGGATCCTCGCCGCCGGCAAGCGCCGTCGAGCCAACGAGGTCGGCGAACAGAATCGTGACGAGCTTCCGTTCCTCCCCGGCGGGCACGTGAGAAGTCTTGCGAATGTCGCCGACCTATAGGGGGCGAGATGTATCTCGCCTTATTTGCCGAGCACGGCGGCGAGCGCTTCCTCCCACGCCTCTAGACCCTCGTCAAGCTCGGCCTCCGCGATCGTGAGTGGGCAGAGCACGCGGATGCAGTTCCCGAAGACGCCGGCCTTAAGGAGGATGACGCCGCGCTGGAGCGCCTCCTCGACGACCGCCTCGGTGAGCTCGGGCGCCGGCGCCTTCGATTCCGCATCGCGAACGAGCTCGATCGCGAGCATCGCTCCCATCCCCCGTACGTCTCCGATCTGCGACCAGCGGCGCTGCCATTCGAGCATCCGCGTCCGGATCACATCTCCGACGACCACGGCCCGCTCGACGAGACCTTCGTCCTCGAAGACGTCGAGCACGGCCAAGGCGGCGGCGAGCGCAACCGGGTTCCCGATGAACGTGCCGCCGATCGCCCCCGAATGAGCGTCGTCCATTATCGACGCGCGGCCGAGCACTCCGGAGAGCGGGAGTCCGCCGGCGATGGACTTCGCCACGATCAGAAGATCGGCCTCGACGTCGAAGTGCTCCATCGCGAACATGCGGCCCGTCCGGCCGAAGCCTGTCTGCACCTCGTCCGCGACGAGGACGATCCCGTGCTCATCGCAGATGCGCCGCAGTCCGCGGACGAACTCCGGCGGGGCGGGGATGAAGCCGCCTTCACCCTGTTGGGGTTCGAAGACGATCGCGGCGATGTGGTCGGGAGAGACGTGCGTTGTGAACATGCGCTCGAGCGCTGCAAGCGCAGCCTCCGCATCGGGGCCGCGGTACGCGTTCGGAAACGGCGCCCGATAGACCTCCGGTGCGAACGGCCCGAGCCCCTTCTTGTACGGGTGCGTTCGTGACGTCATCGTCAAGGCCAGCAACGTGCGCCCGTGGAAGGCGCCGTCGAACGCGATCACTCCATGCCGACCGGTGTGGA
>DASTEM010000240.1:0-6452 GCA_035709545.1 Gaiellaceae bacterium
CGAGAGCGGCAGTCGAGCGTCGCATCGAGGGCTACCGGGATACTTCTCGGACGATGGGCGCCACGTCGCAGGAACGGTACGCGGTCGTCTCCTGCCACGTTGAGCGACCGCTCGACGACGAGGTGTGGGCTCGGTTTTCGGCACTGCAAGAGAAGCGTCCGGGCGGGTTCGCCGTCGCCGCGCTGATGCGACCTCCCGATGCTGCATACGGAGAGGACGAGTCGGTCTGGGTCGGCCGCGCGCGGGAGGCAGCGGCTCGCGGCCCGCTCGGGCATCACACGCACTGGACTGCGCCGGACCACGCACGTCCGACGACCGAAGGCACCGGTGAGCGAATCCATGCCGAGGGTGTACGGCTCCGTGGGCTTGGGCTCTTACCGACGCTGTTCTGCGGAGGCGGCTGGTACACGGACGCCGAGGTGGCGGAGGCGTGTGCCGATCTCGGGTACGTGGATTGCACTCCGCGCGCGGTCCGTCCGCCGTACCTCGCGCCGGGAGAGCGCTGGGCGTCGCTGTCCTCGCCCGCCCACGTCCAGCTTCCCTCGGGACATCTCCTCCGAGCGATTCCAACGACACACTCGCTCGGAGATCTCGGGCGAGCGCTAGCAGGCCGGCAGCCGCTTCCCGCCGTCACGCACGTCTACTTCCACGACACGGACCTCCTGGACCGGCGGCGGCGAGCAACGATCCGCGCGCTCCTCCCGCTGCTCAGGCGACGCGCGCGCGCGACCGACCTCGACGCGCTCGCGGCCGTGGTACCCGACGACGCGCCCGTCGTCACGTGGGACGACGTGGCGCGGCTCTAACATCCAGGGGATGTCCGGCAAAGTCGCTCCGCCGGCTGAGACGCCGCGTCCGGTGCAGAGCGCGTTACCCACGGGCCGGGACGTTCGCGCGTCCCGCCTCTACGTGCTCTCGCGCAGGCCGATCCTGACGGTCGTCCGACGTGCTCTATCCGTGAGCGCACTCGTAGTACTCGATGTTGTCGGGCTCGCCCTCGGGATCTACCTCGCCCTCGCGATTCGACAGCTGGTCGCCGGCGACGAGATTCTCTGGGGCCTGCTGTGGCGAGAGGGACCGGCCGAGTGGTTGAAGTTCGCAGCGCCGATCACCGTCCTCGTCTTCGCCCAGGCGGGTCTCTACCGTCAGCGCGAGCGCCGGCCCGGCGCCGGGCGGATACTCGCGTGTCTCATCGTCGTAGCGCTGATCGTGCTTGCGTTCGGGATCGGCACGAGCTACGACTTCACGACCTCGGGCCTCATCCCCACCTCGGTGGTCGTCTCGGCCGTGACGATCGGGCTGCTGCGCGCGGCCTACGAGTCCGCGTCGCTCGAGGTGCTGCGTGCGGCGGGGATACGGAAGCGCGTGGTGCTCGTGGGCGAAGGTGACGCTCTCGTTCGGCTGCGTCACTCGCTCGCCGCCGCACGCGGCGGCCTGAGCTACGAGTTCGTCGGGGCGGTCGCCCCGGAGCCCGTTCCGGGAGTTCGCCTCCTGGGCTCCCGGGCCGAGCTGCCACTCGTGCTCGAGCAGGTGCGCCCCGACGAGGTGATCCTCGCCGAGGCCTCGCTCGAAGAGCGTGCGGTGCTCGAGGTGGTCGAGCAGGCTCACAGTCAGGGAATCAAGGTGCGGCTTGCTCCGGAGACGACAGAGCTTCTCGTGCAGCGCGGCGAGTATGTACCGGGCCATGGGGCGCCGCTCTTCGAGCTCCGTCCACCGGTTCTCACCGGCTGGGACTGGGCGGTCAAGCGAACGTTCGACGTCGTCGTCAGCGGGCTCGTGCTTCTGCTGGGGCTGCCCCTCTGGGCGCTGATCGCGCTCGCAATCAAGCTCGGCTCGCGCGGCCCGGTCTTCTTCGTCGATCGGCGCATCGGCGTCGGCGAGCGCGAGTTCGGGATGCTCAAGTTCCGAACCATGGTTGCCGAGGCGAACGCGCTGCAGCCCGAGCTCGAGTCTTCGAACGAGGCAGAGGGCGCGCTCTTCAAGATCCGCGACGACCCGCGCGTGACGCGCGTCGGGCGACTTCTCCGCCGTTTCTCCCTCGACGAGATTCCGCAGATCGTGAACGTCCTCAAGGGCGAGATGAGCCTTGTCGGACCGCGACCGCTCCCACTTCGTGACTACAGCCTGCTCGAGGACTGGCACCGCGCGCGGTACTCCGTTCTCCCCGGCATGACGGGGCTCTGGCAAATCTCGGGGCGTTCCGGGCTGACGTTCGACGACCTCGTTCGCCTCGACTTCACCTATCTGGAGAACTGGTCGATCTGGCTCGACATCACGATCATCGCTCGGACGATTCCCGCGGTGATCACGCGGCGGGGCGCGTACTAGTGATGAAGCGGCCGCCGAGAATCGTCGCCGTCGCGTCAGCGGTCGACCTCGACTTCCGCTACGGCTGCACGCCCGCGTGGTGGCAGCTTTGGAAAGGGATGTACGAAGCAGGAGTCGATCTCGTGGTGACGCCGTACCGAGGGCGGCCGGTGGAGTCTCCGTGGTGGCGCGTGGCGCCGAACCCGGCGTACCTCGAAGGCGAGTCCTACCAGGTCGTGCGCAACGCGCTCGCTCGGGTCAAAGGTGACCGCTACCTCAGGCGGGACGAGTCGCACCCCGAGGATTCGGGGCTCGACCGGCTGACGCGCGAGACGATCCGCCGCTTGGTGACGCCGCGCTGGAAACGCCACCTCGAGCGGCTCGTCGAGCGCGAGCGACCCGACGCGATCGTCGTCTTCACGGTTCCGATGGCGCACCTCCGGGGCATTCCCGACGCGCTTCGGGAGCGGTTCGGGATCCCGATCGTCTTCTACGACGGAGACGTCCCCATGAGCCTCCCCGAGTTCGGAGGCATGGATACCGGCTTCAACCCGTACCACGGCGCCGACCCGTGGGAGTACGACCTCGTCCTCTCGAACTCCGAAGGCGGAATCCCTCGGCTGCTCGAGTTGGGCGCCCGTCGCGCGGACGCGCTCTACTGGGGCGCCGATCCCGAGTTCTTCGCGCCGCAGCCTGTCGAGAAGGGCGTCGACGTCTTCTTCTACGGCTACGGGGACAAATTCCGCCGAGACTGGATCAAAACAATGGTCGGGGAGCCTTCGCGACTTGCTTCCGAGCTCGACTTCGCGCTCGGCGGGCTCGACTTCCAGGGCGACACGGGAGCAGCGCGGACGCTCGGGGACATCCCCTTCAACGTGTTCGCGCGCGCGATCTCGGCCGCGCGGGTGAACCTCAACATCACGCGCCGCCCGCACGCCACCGTCGCCGGGTCGTCGACGGCGCGACCGTTCGAGCTCGCCTCGTCCGGCGCCGCGATCGTCTCGAACCCGCACGAGGGGATCGAGCGCTGGTTCGAGCCGGGGCAGGAGCTCGTCGTCGTGGAGAGCGCGGAGGAGGCGGTGTCGGCGTATCGGGACCTGGTCGCCGATCCCGCGCAGGCTGAGGAGATGGGCCGCCGGGCGCGGGAGCGCGTTCTCGACGAGCACACGTACGCGCACCGAGCCAGGCGGCTGCTCGAGCTCGTCGGGCTCGAAGCCGGAGTCCGAGTGTGAACAACGCTCGGCGGCTCGTCGCGATCGTCCCGGCGTGGAACGAATCCGGTGCGATCGGTGGTGTCGTGGACGAGATCAAGCAGTTCGACCCCTCGATCGACGTGGTGGTGATCGACGACTGCTCACGAGACGACACCGCTCACGTCGCGGAATCGCGCGGCGCGACGGTCCTGCGCCTGCCGTTCAACGTCGGCATCGGCGGCGCCGTCCAGACCGGAATCAGGTACGCGCGAGACGAGGGCTACGAGATAGCCGTTCGCCTCGACGGAGACGGCCAGCACGCGGCCTCCGAGCTCCCGAAGATCCTCGCGCCCGTCGAGGCTGGCGACGCCGACCTCGTCATCGGTTCGCGCTTCGTCGAGGCGGGCGGCGCCTACCGGCCTCCGCTGGCGAGGCGAATCGGCATCGGCGTCTTCGCGCGACTCGTGTCGATCCTCGGCGGCCAGCGGGTGACCGACACGACCTCGGGCTTTGTCGCCCTCGACCGGGCAGGGATCGAGCTGTTCGCGACGCAGTTCCCGCACGACTATCCGGAGGTCGAGGCGACGCTGGTCGCGCTCCGCAGCGGGCTGCGTGTGAAGCAGGTGCAGGTGGACATGCGAGAGCGCGTGGCGGGCGCGTCCTCGATCACTTTCGTCCGGTCGCTCTACTACATCGTCAAGGTCATGCTCGCGCTGCTCGTGGCCAGCCTGCGGCGATACCCGCGTCTCGAAAGGGCCTCGCGGTGACGCCCGTTCGAGTCTCGATCGTCGGCGCGATCGCGTCGGTCCTGCTCATCCTCGTCGTTCTGGAGCTCGTTCGCGGACGACGGCTGAAGGAGCGCTACGCGCTGCTCTGGCTCGCGACGGGAGTCGTCCTTCTCGTTCTTTCGATCTGGCGCGACGGCCTGAACACGATCGCCGGCTGGGCGGGCGTAACGAGCTATCCGCCGGCCGTCCTCTTCGCGGTCGCGACGCTTTTCATCCTGCTCGTCCTGCTCCACTACTCGACCGTGATCTCGAAGCTCACCGACGAGAACGTTGACCTCGCGCAGCGGGTCGCGCTGCTCGAGGAGCGCGTCAGCCGCCTGCGGTCACCGGCGGACTGAACGCGAAGATGTCGCCCTCCCCTGGGTCGTCGATCCAGTTCGTGCCGACGCCGATTCGGTACGTGGCTCCAGGAGGAGGAGACGCGTCGAGGAACGTCTGCTCGCGCGTCGTCTCGAGGGCCGTGCCCGTCAGGTAGCAGTACGAGGCGACGCCTCCCGAGAGGTAACAGGTCGTGTCTTCTCCGGCTCCATCGAACCGGTAGACGCGATAGAAGACGTCTCCGCGCCAGTTTGCGTCGTCGGTCCAGGTGAGGCGCGTTCCGGAGCCCTCCGGTACGACCTTCAGCGATATCGACTCGTCGACGGGAGCGAGGATGTCACTACCCTCGCCGCCGGGTGCGCCTTGGAAGAGCGCGGAAGTCGGAGGGTCTGAGGGCGACGAAGCCGCGAGCGCGGCGGCCGGAAGCGCGACCGAGGCGATCGTAGCCACGACAATCCAGCGACGGGCGATCGCTGGCGCCTGAGGCGTCTTCATCCGATGTCCGAGACGCCGCGCGACGGTCGGAATCAGCAACGGAATCGAGGCGAAGAGGAGGAGATATGCGGGCCATGCCGGCATGAGCAGTCGCCAGAACGTGTTCGACTGGATGCTCGCGCGGGGCGAGAAGCCCTTGACGACGAGGAACGCGGCAAGCCAGCCGCCAAGCACCGCGGCGATCGCGCCGCGCCGCACACGCAGTACCGCGATGAGTCCGGCGATCGGAGCCCACTGGGCGAGCCGGGCGCTCCAGAAGAACTCGCGCAGCTCGTTCATTTGCTCCTTCCAGTGCTCGAAGTCGAAGTCGAAGTAGCGATCGAGCTGAAGGTCTGCAAGGGGTGCGCTTGCGCCGGCTGCAACGCGCGCCTGCTCCAGCGCGAACACGGGAAGCTCGCCGAGGCCCCGGTACTTCCAGGCGAGCAGGAGGAGAAGCGCAGGCATCGCCGCGGCGGCGCTCGCGAGCCCTTCTCGCCATCGGCGGGCTACGGCATAACCAAGGGCGGCGCCGAACGCGATCAGGAAGTTCGACGGTTTGAGCGCGGCGCTCGCGCCGACGAGGACGCCGGCGAACACGGCGTCCGCCAGATGGCCGGGGGTCAGCGAACGTACGACGAACAGCACAGCGGCAAGCGCGAGCACTGTCGACGGGAAGTCGGGCATCGCGGTCAGACCGAGTGCTTGCGGGAGGAACTGCTCGGCCCAGCGCTCCTGGTACCGGTCGACGAACAGGGGGATCGAGGCGAACGGCGCGACGACCCAGAGGAGCGCGGCCCAGTAGCCGAGGAGACGCCCGCCGATTCGAATGGCAATCCCGTAGACACACAGAAGCGCGACCGGCCCGAGGACGAGCACTTGCACGAGCACGAGCGCCGGGACCGCCTGAACCCAGGTCGGACCGGTGATCCACATGATCGGCATGAGCGCGTACGACCCGAGGTAGCCGAGCTCAGTTGGCGCCAGCTCGAGCCGGCCGCTCAGCCAGCCCTGCGTTGCGAGCCAGATCTGGTCCCCGCCCTGGAAATAGACCCAGCCGTTGTGGTCGACCGACAGCGCCAGCGCAAACGTCGCGACGATCTGGAGCGCACAGAGCGTGCCGAGCACCTCGCGCGGGCGCAGGAGTAGGCCGTCGACCGAGCGGCCGATAAGGCGCGCCGCGGCTATCGACGCGCTAGCGACCGACACTTGCGACGGCGGCGCGATACCAGGCAACGGTGCGCTCGAGCCCGTCGCGCAGCGGCGTGCGCGCCTGGAAGCCGAAGAGCTCACGCGCGCGCGTCGCGTCGACGCTTCGACGTGGCTGGCCGCCGGGCTTCGTCGTGTCCCAGACGATCCGACCCGCGAAGCCGGT
>DASTEM010000241.1:0-8013 GCA_035709545.1 Gaiellaceae bacterium
TAGACGGCCACGCCGAGCCCCGGGAGCTTGTCCACGACCAGATCGCCGAGCGGCGTGACGACGCGCCCGTCGCGGAAGACCTTGAGCTTCCGGCCACCGAGACCCGGAACCGTGAACGACGTGTTCGCCGGCGCCGTCGAGCTGTTCACGGCCACGATGTACGTCGCGCCGTTGTAGCGGCGGGCGCCGACGCGGATCGGGCTCTCAGTCGACCAGTTCGCCTTCGTAACGGGCCCGAGGAGGGCCGGCGCAAGGGCGAGGATCTCGCGGTTCGCCAGGCGTACCTCGTTACGGATGTCCTCAGCCCACCAGTCGGGGAAATAGCCTATGCCGCGGGCACCGCCTGCGATCGCGAGCCACGTCTCGGCGCGAACGATTTCGGGAGTCGGGTCCTCGTTCTCTCTGCAGTGCTCCATGGGACCCGCCTCGATCCACTGGAACGTCGGCTTGCCGCCGGTGAGCGTGATGAGCTCGCGCTGCATCCAGTAGACGTTGTCGAGCAGCTCGATATTGCAGCGAACCTCGATCGGATAGGTGTCGAAGCCGATCACATCCGCGCTCTTGAAGAACTCGGGATAGATCTCCTTGCCGTTGGGAGGCGGAGCTGCGCGCTGGGAGAAGTGATCCGTGAGCGTCAGGAACGTGACTCTGCCGTTCGCCTTCGGCTGCGGGAGCTTCTTAGCGTCTCCGACCGAGACGTCCGCTTCATCCTGGAGGTGGAAGCCGACATGGCCTGGCCCTGAGATCCCCGGCGTCTTGGCGTCGACCGTTGACATCGCGCGGCCGCGGAGCTGGCTGAACTGCTCATCTTCGGTGGCGCAGCTCACGCCGAGGAAGAGGTTGATCCCTGCGCCGATGCTGGTCGGGTAGTAGGTCGGGCATTGCCGCCAGACCATGCGAGGAAAGATGGCGTTGCCGTTCACGCGGAAGGGCGACGAGTTCTCGACCAATGGCGTTCCGGGCGGGAGGGCACCGCCCGTGCTTGGGGGTTGCGTCGGGTTCACACCGGGCGGGAGTGCGGGTGGAAGGATGAAGGGAGATCCGGATCCGGAGGATGAAGCCGCTTCCAGCGCCGCTGGAACTGCCGTTGCGGCGGTTGCCCCGGGCCAGGGGTCGGTGCGGAACGAGCCGCGCGACTCGGTCTTCATCCCGTTCCGCCATCTGGCGACCACGCGGAACCGGTACGTCGTCGCGGGCTCGAGCCCTCCGAGCGTCGTTCTCGCCGTCAGCGCATCCTGCGCCACCGTCGTCGGAGACCAGATGCCGTAACGGTCGTCCACGCCCACCTCGAGCACGATGCGAGCGGGGTCGGAGACGTGCCATTTGACGATCGCCGAGAACGGTCTGGCCTCGACTTCGACGATGTCTGCGACCGGCGTGCGTGTCGCGGTTCCACCGCTCGAGGCCAGCGCCGCGATCGCGCCGAGCGCAAGCAGAAGAAGAGCAGCCGAACGCCGCAGCATTGGATCAACGTCGGCAGTTCGCGTCGCGCGGGCTGTCCCTCGAACGAGGGAGGGCGGGATCGCCACGATGGCTCGAAGGACAGGTCACGGGTCTGCTTTGGACAGATGTTTGAGCCGCAGAGTCGTTAACCGGTGTCTGACACCGCTCACGCAGGCATGCGGCGTTGTGACGCCAAGGTGTCAGACACCGGGTTCCTGGTAGCGTCGCGGGCGTGTCCGGAGCGGTCATGACTACGAGCGCGGGACAGATCGAGGTCGAGCTCTTCGCTGAGGACGCGCCGAAGACCGTCGAGAACTTCACGAAGCTCGCGGGCGAGGGCTACTACGACGGCGGTGTCTTCCACCGGGTGATCCCCGACTTCATGATCCAGGGTGGATGCCCGCGAGGTGACGGCACCGGCGGACCCGGGTACACGTTCGAGGACGAGTTCAACGAGCATCCGGTTGCGCGCGGTTATCTCGCGATGGCGAACTCGGGGCCGAACACCAACGGCTCGCAGTTCTTCATCGTCACCGCGGACGCGTGCTCCTGGCTCGACGGTAAGCACACCGTGTTCGGTCGCATCACGTCGGGGCAGGCCGTGGCCGACCGGATCTCGCTGGTCGAGCGCGACATGCGCGATCGCCCGCTCGAGCCGGTCGTCATCGAGTCCGTCGAGCTGACCTGACGGACTGCCGGCGACCGTGCCGGACACGACACGCGGAACGTCCGAGGCGGGTGCGAACGAGCAAGTTACAAGTTGTTACAAACGCGGTTGAGCGACGAGATCCAGCATGAGAGCCAGTTCTCGACTGCCGAGTGGACCTAGTGACAACTTGTAACTTGGCTAAAGGTGCAACGGTAGTCTCCGGCGCATGGAGCTCCGGGGGAAGACCGCCATCGTCACGGGCGCCTCGAGCGGGATCGGGGCAGCCACCACTCGCAAGCTTCGCGAGGCCGGCGTTCGTGTCGCCGGCGGCGCTCGTCGCGTCGAGCGCATCGACGCGGATCTCGCGCTCCCGCTCGACGTCACCGAAGAGGAGAGCTGCGCGGCGTTCGTGGGTCGCGCGGTCGAGGAGCTCGGCGGGATCGACATTCTCTTCAACAACGCCGGACTTGCGCTCGGCCGCTACCCGTTCTGGGAGTCCACTCTCGAGGACGAGACCGCGGTCCTCCACACCAACGTCGACGGTGTACTGCGCATGACCCGTCTCTGTCTCCCGCACATCCGGGACGAGGGCCACATCGTCTTCATGGGCTCCGTCGCCGGGCGCCAGGCGTACCCGAACGCGGCGTCGTATATCACTGCGAAGTTCGGCCTGCGCGGATTCGTCTACGGGCTGCGCGAGGATCTCTTGGGCCGCCCGATCCGGATCACGACGGTCGACGGCGGCCTGGTGGCCGGGACCGAGTTCTCGCTCGTACGCTTCAAAGGAGACGCCGAAAAGGCAGAAGCCGTCTACGCCGGCCTCGATCCGGTCACGCCGGACGAGATCGCCGACTGCGTGCTCTTCGCGCTCACACGCCCGCTCCATGTCAACGTCGACGAGATCGTGATCAAGGCTCTCGCCCAGTCGAGCGGGGCGAGAGTCGTGCGCCGCGAGGGCTAGCGCTTCCAACGATGCTGACGATCCTCGAGGGATCGACGTTCTGCATCTGCGACGAGCGCGGCGACATCGCTGACGACACGAGCGGGTTCTTCGCGCACGACACACGCTTCCTGTCGCGCCTCGTGCTGAAGGTGGGGGGCTCGACGCCGCTCCTCCTCTCGTCCGGCCGGGTCGAGCACTTCAGGGCGGCTTTCTATCTCCGTAACCGAACGGCGAACGGTCTGCCGAAAGACGCGATCTCCATCGCGCGCGAGCGTTTCATCGGCACGGGGATCCAGGAGCGAATCACATTGCGCAACGAGAGCCCCGAAACCCTCGAGCTCCACGTCGCGCTCGAAGCGGAAGCGGACTTCGCGGACATCATCTCTGTGAAGCACCACGATTTCTCTCTCGGTGACCCGGAGCTCGCGCAGGACTTCCCGCGGCCCGCGCCGACGTCGTACGACGAGGCGCGCCGCCAGGTCTCGATCGTCGATCCGCGCGGCGACGTCGGGACGCAGCTCGTCTTCTCGAAGCCTGGCCGTCTCGACGGCAGCGCGATGACGTACCCGCTTACGCTCGCGTCACACGAGCTCTGGGACCTCATCGTTGACATCCGACCCTGGCTCACCGAGGAGCTCGAGACGGTCGAGCTCCTAGACGAGGAGCGCGAGGCCGCCGCCGACGTCGTCGCGGCGTGGACGCTGCGTGTTCCGCGTGTACGCGGGGGCTGGGAGAGTCTGCGGCGCTCGTTCGATCGATCGATTGCCGACCTCGCCGCGCTCCGCATGCGAACAGGCGAGTACCGCCGCCCGCTGTTCGCAGCCGGCATGCCGTGGTTCATGACGGTCTTTGGCCGGGATACTGCGATTACTTCCCTCCAGACTTTGCTCCTCGGCCCCGAGATCGCCGTCGGCGCGCTTGACGCGCTCACCGAGCTGCAGGCCCGCGAGGTTGACCCCAGCATCGACGCCGAGCCGGGCAAGATCGTGCACGAGGTGCGCGGGGGAAGGTGCGCGGAGCTCTGGTTCCCGCGCTACTACGGCTCGATCGACGCGACGCCCCTCTATCTCGTTCTACTCGCGGAGAGCTGGCGCTGGACGGACGACGCGGCCTTCGCCCAACGGATGCGCGAGCCTGCATTGCTCGCGCTCGAGTGGATCGACCGGTACGGCGACCGCGACGGCGACGGCTTCGTCGAGTACAGCCGCATGGTCGACTCGGGGCTCGCGAACCAGTCGTGGAAGGACTCGGGGGATTCGCAGCGCTTCCACGACGGGCGTTTCGCCGAGGCTCCGATCGCTGCGGTCGAGGTGCAGGGCTACGTGTACGACGCGAAACGTGGGCTCGCCGAGATCGCGCGCGAGGTGTGGCGCGAGAAGGCGCTCGCAGATCGTCTCGAAAGCGAGGCCGACGAGCTGCGCGCAGCTTTCGACAAGGCTTTTTGGGTGGAGGAGCGTGGCGGCTTCTACGCGCTCGCCTTGGACGGAAAGAAGCGCCCCGTCGACTCGCGCTCGTCGAACATGGGCCACCTGTTGTGGAGCGGAATCGTCGCCCCGGAACGGGTGCGCACGATCGTCGACCAGCTTCTCTCGGAGGAGTTCTGGTCCGGATGGGGGATCCGCACGATGGCGTCGGACGCGGCGGCGTTCAACCCGATCAGCTACCACAACGGAACGGTCTGGCCGCATGACACGTCCCTCGCCGCATGGGGTCTTGCGCGACACGGCTACGTGGCCGAGGCGCGACGCATCGCGCGCGCGCTGATCGAAGCAGCTGCGCACTTCGACTGGTCTCTCCCGGAGGTGTTCGCCGGCTACGCGCGGGACGAGACTCCGTTCCCGATCGCCTATCCGACGGCCGCGCGCCCGCAGGCCTGGGCAGCCGGAACGCCGATCCTGCTCGTCCGCGTGCTCCTCGGGATCGAGCCCGACCGAGCGCGCCAACGGCTCGTCTCGACGGTCACGGACGAGCTTCCGAGCTGGCTCGAGGGCATCCGCATCGAGGGCGTGCGCGCGTACGGGCGCATTTGGACGGTTGAGGTCGAGGGCGGCCGTGTAACGATTGCCGAAGGTGTCTAGATGAACGTCGCCCTCGTCTGTCCGGTCTGGTTCCCGGTGCCTCCGGAGGCGTACGGTGGAACCGAGCGGGTCGTGGCGCTGCTCGCGGACGGTCTCGTCGATGCCGGCCACGACGTCACCCTGTTCGCATCCGGTGACTCGCAGACCCGCGCGCGACTCGAGTCCGTCTTCCACACGGCGCCGAGCGAGTGGATCGGGCACACGTACTGGGAGATGCAGCACGCGGTCCACGCATTCCGCAAAGCCCACGAGTTCGACGTCGTCCACGACCACACCGGGATGCTCGGACTCGCTTTGGGCGGGCTGACCGACGTGCCCTTCTGCCACACGGTGCACGGGCCGCTCGACGGGCAGCCTGGCCGCATGTACGAGCAGGTGCTCGAGCTCTCCACGCGGGCGAAGCTCATCTCGATCTCGATGAACCAGCGCAAGCCGAAGCCGGGACTTCCGTGGGTGGCGAACTGCCCGAACGCACTCGATCTCTCGATGTATCCCTTCCGCCGCAAGTCGGGCGGCGACTACCTCGTCTTCCTCGGTCGCATGAGCCCGGACAAGGGAGCTCACCGCGCGCTCGCTGTCGCGCTCGAGACCGGCATCCCGCTGAAGATCGCCGCGAAGTGCCGCGAGCCGCTCGAGATCAGGTACTTCGACGAGTTCATCCGTCCCCACCTCGGCGGAGGCATCGAGTACGTCGGCGAGGTCGGGCACGCGGACAAGGTGGAGCTCCTCATGGCAGCGCGCGCGCTCATCTCGCCAATCGACTGGGAGGAGCCCTTCGGTCTCATGATGATCGAGGCGATGGCGTGCGGAACGCCGGTGATCTCCACGCGGAGAGGCGCGGTACCTGAGATCGTCGATCACGGACGAACGGGAGTGGTCGTCGACAACTACCGCGACATGGAGGATCCCGCAGTCCTCGAGCTCGCCGACTCGCTCGATCCGGCTGTCATCCGCAAGGAGGTCGAGGAGCGGTTCTCGCCAGAGCACATGGTGGCGAACTACGTCGCGGCCTACGAGGCGACGATCGCAGCTTCGTCGTCGTAAGGGCGACACATATGTCGCCCTTACGGTCCCGATACGACCGCGAGATCTTCCGTCTCGCTCTTCCAGCACTGGGCGCACTCGCGGCCGAGCCGCTCTACCTGCTCGTCGATACGGCCATCGTTGGCCACCTCGGCCGGCCGCAGCTCGCCGCGCTCGGGATCGCCTTCACGATTCTCGGCGGGCTCTTCGCCGTCTTCAACTTCCTCCAGTACGGCACTACGTCGCAGGTCGCGCGGGCAGGCGGAGCGGGGGAGAGCGAGACCGCGCGAAGACTCGGCGCGCAGGCGGTGTGGCTGTCCCTCGGGTTCGGCATCGCGGTGTCGGTGCTCGTTGCCGCGCTCGCGGCGCCGCTCGTCTCCCTCATGGGCGGCGAGGGAGAGGCCGCCGACTACGCGGTCACCTACCTGCGGATCGCAGCCGTCGGCTTCCCGGCGGCGTTCCTCGCGCTCGGGGGGCAGGGCTACCTCCGAGGCGTCGCCGATCTCCGGACTCCGCTCGCGATCGTCATCGCGGGGAACGTCGTCAACCTCGTCCTCGAGGTGCTCTTCGTCTACGGCTTCGGCTGGGGCATCGAAGGATCGGCCTGGGGAACCGCGATCGCGCAACTCGGCATGGGCGCGGCCTTCATCGTCGTGATCGTCCGCCAGCTGCAGCCGGGGGAGGCGCGTGTCCGGCTCCGTCTCGCCCGTCGCGTGCTCTCGCTGGGAAAGTGGATCTTCCTCCGGACGACCGCGCTCATGGGCTCGTTCGTGCTCGCGGGCGCTGTTGCGACGAGGTTCGGTGAAGCGTCGATCGCGGCCCACCAGGTTGCGTTCCAGCTCTGGATCTTTCTCGCGCTCGTCCTCGACTCGGTCGCGATCGCGGGCCAGATCATCGTCGGACGCGAGCTCGGGGGTGGCCGTCGCGACGAGGCTTACGGCGCCGGAGAGCGCATGATCTGGCTCTCGGTCGCGCTCGGTGGCGGATTCGCCGCGCTGATGCTCGTGCTCTCGAGCGCTCTGCCGAAGGCGTTCACCGGCGATGTGGCCGTCCTCGACGAAGCCGCGCTCCTGTGGCCTCTCTTCGTCCTGATGCAGCCGTTGAACGGAGCGGTCTTCGCGCTCGACGGGATCCTGATCGGTGCGGGCGACGGGCCGTTCCTCGCCGCCTCGATGGTCGTTGCGTTCCTCGCGTGTGCTGCCGTGCTCCTCGGCGCTCTCGCATGGGACTGGGGGATCCGCGGTGTGTGGGCGGCGCTGGTCGTCCTCATTCTCGTGCGGCTGACGCTGATGACCGCGCGTTTCCGCCGTGGCCGGTGGCTCGTCACGGGGTGGGCATAGGCTCTCGGCGATGAACGTCCTCGGCGGCGACCTCGAGCCATGCTCCTTCGATCCGGTGACGGGGTATTTCCGGGACGGTTACTGCCGAACCGAAGGGGTCGACCTCGGATTCCACGCCGTGTGCGCGGTCATGACCGAGGAGTTCCTCGAGTTCTCGGTGTCGCGTGGGAACGATCTCGTCACGCCGCAGCTGCAGTGGGCGTTCCCCGGGCTCGTGCCGGGGGACCGCTGGTGCGTCGTCGCCGCGCGTTGGCAGGAGGCGTTCGAGGCGGGCTTTGCGCCTCCGGTCGTGCTCGAGGCGACGCACGCCTCGGCGCTCGAGTTCGTCTCGTTGGCCGACCTCCAGGCGCACGCGTTCAGGTCGTAGGGGCGAGATACATCTCGCCCCTACAAGGCCGGAGACGCCTCGCGGCGTTTGCGCCAGTAGCGCTCGATGCCGCGGTAGTGGTGCCAGTACGGAGCCGCGCGGTCGTATTCGTTCGTGAGATCGGGATCCGTCTGGGAGACGGCGTGGCGCGCTGCGGCGACGAACGTCGG
>DASTEM010000242.1:0-15868 GCA_035709545.1 Gaiellaceae bacterium
AAGGGCAGGAAGTTGATGAGCAGCGCCCACCAAGCCGACGACCCCGTTCCCTTGGAGTCGAACTTGATGTTCTCCTCTGTGAGCAGATTCTGGAACTGCGTTGCCGATTGCGGCGTCGGGTAGTTGACCTTGACCTTGCCGCCCTCGACGAGCGACGCAATGATCTGCTGCCTCGGAGGGTTGAAGACGACGTCGTTGACGGCTCCCTTCCGTACCTCCGTGATCAGCTCGGAGTAGGTGATCTTCCGCTGCTCCGTACGTCCGGGCAGGAGCGTGCGACTCGCCAAGAAGACGAGCAGGACGATGATGATCAGCGGGAAAAGCGCGCTTCGGAAAAAGCGATTCACGTCAGTTTTCGCAGGTTAGCACCCTGCTTTGTCGGCACCCGGCGGCCGACCCCCTCTCCCCCGTTATAGGCTGATTGTGGAACTACGTTGCGTTCGGCACCAAATCGGCGTGGAGGACGGCGACGTACGGCAGGTTGCGATACCGCTCGGCGAAGTCGAGGCCGTACCCGATCACGAACCGATTGGGGATCTCGAAGCCGACGTAGCGCACGGGCACCTCGATCTCCCGCCGCTCCGGCTTCGTCAGGAGCGCGACAACTTCGAGCGTCGCAGGCTTACGCGCGACAAGATTCCTCATCAGATACGAGAGCGTGAGGCCGGAGTCGATGATGTCTTCGACGACGAGCACATCCCTGCCGGCGACGTTGATGTCGAGATCCTTCAGGATCCTGACGACGCCTGAGGAGTCGGTCGCCGCCCCGTAGCTCGAGATCGCCATGAAATCGATCTCGCACGGCACGGTCAGCTCACGCATGAGATCGGCCATGAAGAACACTGCGCCCTTGAGGACGCCGACGAGCAGGAGGTCGCGGCCTCCGTAGTCGGCGGAGATCTCCGCTCCGAGCTCGACGATGCGCGCCTGCAGCGTCTCCTCGTCGATCAGGATCTCTCCCACGCCCTTCTCGAGCTCGGCCTCGCGCCCCTCGCCGGCTTCGGCTCCCGCCGGGCGAAGCCCGGCTTCGCCGACGCCTGACGCCGCTCGCGCCACCGCGCCTTCCGGGCCCGTATTACCCATACTGTGCCCTCCGGCCCGGTTGCGCGACCGGCGCCCGAGGAGCGCGAGTTACCGCCGTCATGCCTCCGTATCTTTCCACGCCCGCACGGCGCCTTCCCAGCCAGGCGCCTCCGCGATGCCCGGAACCGCGACGACCTCGTCCCCTCGAACGACGAGCGGCCACTCTTCCCGCTCGAATCTCGGGACCTTCGCGTCCACGAACAGATCCTGCACCTTCTTGCGACGCCCGGCGAGCCGGTCGCCCGGCCTGCGCGTGCGAACCGCCAGCCCTGGCAGCGAGCTCTCGAGCTGCCAGGGGCCGAACGTGACTCGCCCCTCGAGTCGCACCTCGTCGTACTCGCGCACGGCGCGGGTTCCACCTCCGAGATCGATCGTCTTCGTGCCGCTGGTGGACGACAGAAGCTCGGCGAGCGCCTGCTCGAGCGCCCTCGGCAGACGTGGGCGCCCCTCGGCGAGTGACAGCAGGTTCTCGTCGGCTGCGGGATGCAGCTGCCGCAGAAGCGGGAGGATCTCGTTGCGGATGAGCCCACGCTTCGTGTCGGCATTCGACGAATCGACGCGGAACTCGAGCGCGTGTTCGCGGCAGTACGCCTCCGTTTCGTCGCGCCACACGGACAGAAGCGGGCGTACGACGCCGTCCTCGCGCTTCGCCTTGATTGCCTTCGTCGTGCCCGACGAGACGAGCCGGTAGAGGATCGTCTCGACCTGGTCGGATGCGGTGTGGCCGGTCGCGCGGAGGCCGAACCGCTCGGTCAGCCTGTACCGCACCTCTCTCAGGCCAGCTTCGGTCACGCCTTGTAACAGACTGTTACTTGCATCGAGGACCTCGGCGCCGAGGACGTCGCGGCAGTGGCGAGCGTCCTCGTCCGAGTCCTTCTCACGGAGACCGTGATTCACGTGCACGGCTGAGACGCGGTAGCCCAGAGAGCCGAGAACGTGCCAGAGGCAGGTCGAATCCGGCCCACCCGAGACGAGGCAGACGACGTCGCCGCCGGGAGGGATCAGCTCGTGGCGCCGGATCGACTCGTTGACGCGCTCGTGCATGGCGCTGGCCATGCGCCCATTGTGCCGTCCCTAGGAGCGAACGGCTGACGCGTCGACGACCTCGGACGCAGGCGGGAGCTCGATCTCGACTGCCTCGCCGTAGTCCCAGAGCTCGAACGACATCGAGATCTCGCTGGTCTCCGACGTGCCCGGCTGTGTGGCCGAGAACGCCATCGTGAGCTTGCGGACGAGCCCGTTCGCGTCGAGCCAGATGTCGACGGGAATCTCACTGAGGCCAGCCTGTGCAGCCAACTGCCCGGCGAGAGAGCTCGACTGGTCACCGTCGTCGCCAAGTGTGTACGTGCCCAGATCGCTCGAGTCGAGGATGGTGCGATAGTGAGTCGTCTCGACGCCGCGCAACTCGTCCATTCCCACGGTCTCGATCTCACCCGTGGCACTACCCATGATGTCGAGCAGTTCGCGTGGATCGGTCTTCGTGAACTGGTCGAGCTCGCTGAAGTCGAAGCCCTGGACCGCGAGGTCACCACCATCTGCCCTGATCCACGACTTTCCGGCCGGAAGCTCGCTCTGGAGCGCCGGAAAGTGGACATAACCCACGGTTCCGTCCTGTATGGCATCGATCTTCCAGCCGCTCGGGTCGTCGAAGTCAGGAGCGCCCGCTCCTGACGTTCCGCCCAGCCCGGCGAACAGGCCGCCGAGCAAGGACGCCAAGGACGACATGTCCACCGAGAACGACGCACGCTTGGAGCGCGTGTCGAACGCGCCCTCGCCCGAGAATGAGAACGGCTCGTCAGCGCCCGCGAACGACATCGTCATCTCAAACCCGAATCGACCGCTCGTCGCATCGGCGCTCGAGCTCGCGGAGCGCGCGAGCTCCTCGAAGCTGATCGGCTCGCCGGCGACCGCGGTGCCGCTGCTTCCTCCGCCGCAGCCAACGACGGCGAAGCAACAGGCGATGGCGAGCAGTGCCACATTCAGGCGAAGGCGCATCCCAGAGATCGTCGGATGCACGATCGTCCGCCCGGTCACCCGTCCGAGTGATCGCGGAAACGCGGTGCACGGCTCCAGTCCTCGAGGAGGACAGCCGCATTCTCGACGTCACTCGCATCGAGACGATGCGCGATCGCGTGATCGACCGGGGTCATCAGCGGCGCCGGCACGAGACCTTGCGCAGCATCGAGCACGTACCGCACCGCGAGCGCATGCCCGATGTGCAAGACGACGCTCTCGGGCCTCTCGAGCACCAGACGCAGACCTCGCGCAAATCGTGCCGCCGCAGCCGCGCGGCTCTCGCCCCCGCCGGGCGCCGCTTCGTATGGCGGGTGAGCCGCAGCCCAAGCACGGTACGTACGGAGCGGACCGTCCGCGAACGCCCCGAAGTCGATTTCGTTCAGCTCCGGAACGACGATCTGCGACACGCTACGGCCGGCGACCGCGAGCGCAAGCGTCTCCTGCGTTCGCGCGAGGCTGCTCGCGACGCCGAGTGAGATCTCGTCAGCCTCGAGCCGCTCGCCGAGACGCTGGGCCTGCTCGATCCCCTCCGCGGTCAAGCCCTCTCCGGGAACCGCGCACGACGCGACGCGATCGCGATTCGAGCCGGCGAACGCATGGCGCGCGAGAAGCAGCGACTCCATCCGTCAGAGCAGGACCGAGCGATAGTCGAGCACGTGCTCCATGCCGATCTTCTCGTACAGCCGGATCGCCGCCTCGTTCTCGGCACGGACGAAAAGACAGACCGTCGGCACGCGCGTCAGGAGCAGTCGGCAGAGGTCGGAGAGACCACGAGCCCCGTTTCCCTGTCGTCGCGCAGCCGGATCGACCCACACCTGCTGGAGCTGCACGGCGTGGGGTGTCCAGGCGGAAGCCTCGGCCTTGAACCGGATGACGCCGCCCTCCGCCCACAACCACGAGCGGCCCTCCTCGATCTGGCTTCGGGTGCGCCAGCGAAAACCCTCGGGATCGCGCTCCAGCGGATCGATCCCGAGCTCTTCCTCGTGCGCGGCCGCGCATGCGGGCATGAGGAGCTCCAAGTCGTCGAGACGCGCGGGGCGCAGGCGCGTGTCGCCGTGCGGCGGCTGCTCACGGATGACGTAGACGGGTTGGCCCGGTCGATCCTCCCGAGGGCGTGGCAGATGCGGTCGCACCTCGTCCCACAGCTCCGAGACCGCACGCGATTCGCCGATGAGCATTCGAGGCGCCGCGCGCAAAACATCCCCCGCGAACGCGCCGCAGCCCTCACCTGACGGTACGACGTTGACGCCCATGTGACAGAGCGCGACCAGCTCGCGGTCTTCGGTTCGCCCGAGAAAGCGGCCGAGCCCGCGCCGCGAGACGTCCTCCAGAAAGACGCGCTCGACCGGGTCCTGCGCACAGAACTCCAGAATCTGGCCCCGCTTGGGCTCGATCAGCTTCCCGGACAGGCTCGCCACTCTAATGACGGTTACACACGAGCGAATCATCCGGAAACCGTAGGGTTCTGGCGTGCCGATCCATCTGCGAGCAGACCCCGGCGACTACGCCGAGGCGTGCCTCCTCCCCGGCGACCCGCTCCGGGCCAAGTACATCGCCGAGACGTTCCTGACGGACGTGGTACAGGTGAACGCCGAGCGCGGGCTCCTCGGGTTCACCGGGCGCTGGGAGGGGAAGCCGGTCTCGGTGCAGGGCACGGGGATGGGCTGCCCCAGCGCGACCATCGTCTTCGAGGAGCTCATTCAGCTCGGCGTAAAGCGCTTGCTCCGTGTCGGTACCTGCGGTGGGCTCCAGCCCGACCACGCCCTCGGAGATCTCATCGTCGCCATCTCGGCGGTGCCTGCCGACGCGACGGCAACCCATCTCGTGGGTGGCGAGCCGCATTGCCCAACGGCCAGCTGGGAGCTGATCCACGAGGCCGTTCACGTCGCCAAGCACTCGAACCAGGCTCTCCGCGTGGGACCGATCGTCTCCAGCGACCTCTTCTACAACCCGGATGAGGGCCAGTACGAGCGTTGGTCGAAGCGCGGCATCCTCGCCGTCGAGATGGAGGCCGCGGCGCTCTTCACGCTCGCCGCGCTGCGCGGAGTGCACGGCGGCTGCCTCCTCACGGTGAGCGACATCGTGGTCGAGGGCGAGTTCGTCCGGATCTCGGACGAGGAACTTCGGGCGGCAGTCGATCGCATGACACGGATCGCGCTCGAAACCGCGACCGCAGGCCAAAACGGCCATTAGCGCCGGACGTACAGCCTTCCTCGTCAACCCCGCCTCCGCAGGCGGGTCGACCGGAAAGCGCTGGCCGGAGATCGCTCACCGCGCTTCGGCCCTCGGCCTCGCGGGTGACGCGCTCATCTCGGAAGAGCAAGGGCAGCTCGCCGAACTTGCGGCGGGAGCCGTTCGCGGCGGAGCCGAGCTTCTCGTGGTGGTAGGCGGCGACGGCTCAGTCAACGAGGTCGTCAACGGCGTCGCCGAGCTGCAAGGGTTCGAGCTGGCGGTGATTCCGCGCGGCACCGGCTGGGACTTCGTTCGCACCTACGGCATCCCGCGCAATCTGGACGCGTCGATCGATATCGCGCTGAATGGCACCGTGCGCGAGATCGACCTCGGTCTCGCCTCGTATCGCACGTGGGCGGGAGCGGACGCGCGCGCCTATTTCGCGAACGTGGCGAGCGCGGGGATCTCCGGCGCGATCGCGCAGCGCGCGAACGAGGCCTCGAAGGCGCTCGGCGGGAAGATCTCCTACTACTGGGCAACGCTCGCGGTGTTCGCTCGCTGGCAGGCGGGCGAGATGCGGGTGACGGTGGACGATGAGATTCGGAGCGGGAGGATGATCGACGTCGTCGTCGCCAACGGCCGCTTCCTCGGCGGCGGGATGATGATGTGCCCCGAGGCGGAGCCCGACGACGGGCATTTCGACGCGCTGCTGATCGGAGACGTGACGAAGCGCGACCTCCTCTTCGTCCTACCGAAGACGTATCGCGGGAAGCATCTCCCCCATCCGCGCCTCGAGCCGCTCCGCGGACGAGTGATCACGGTCGACGCCGAAGAGCCGCTCCCGATCGAGCTCGACGGGGAGCAGCCGGGAACGACGCCGGCCCGCTTCGAGGTCGTGCCGCGCGTGTTGCGTCTGCGCGTGCCTTCCGCTTAGCGGATCGCCACGCCAACGATCCTGAAGATTGCCGGAGACGGCCGGCAGCCGGACGCTTCGCAGCTCGTACCCATTAGGCCAATCGCAACCCGGTGCACTCCTCCGCGAGGGACCCTCACTGCGGCTCGATAGCGACCGACCGCAGGCTGGGTCGCGTACGCCCTCGGTGAGTGCCTGCCAGAAAACCCGAAAATCCGGACGAACACTCCGCTCGCGTTGAACGGAACTCGCTTTCCGGCCTCGACGTGATACAGCGTCCACACGACCGTGATCCTCGAGCCGACCTCGGCCGTGCGCGGGATCGGCGTCAGGACGCGCGCGACAACACCCTCTTTCGCGCCCGACGGCGATGCAGCAACAAGAACTGCGGCCACCACAGCAGCAAATGCGACGAAGCCGAGCAGGCGTCTCACGCGGCATCTACACCTTCGGCGGTACAAGAGTTCCGGTCGAGCTATGCGGAAGGCTTGCGCGGCGTCGCTCGGCGCGCCGGCGCCTTTGCCTTCTTCAGCGCTGCGAGCTCTTTCTCGAGCTTCGCGACCCTCGCCTCGAGCACGTCGATACCGCGTACCTTCTTCGCGAGGTCGTCCACCCGGGAGCGCAAGTCGTTGAGTGCCGTAACAGCTCGCTGTCCTCCCGGTATCTCCGTGAGCCGCTGTAGCGCCTCCTCACCGGCGTCGGCGAGGCGCGTCATGAAGTCCCTTTCACCGGGCTTGGCCCTGCTCGCGCCCGCCGATCCCTTCGGGGCCGTCTCCGTCATGCCGCTAGTCATACCAGCCGCAGCGCCTGCATGCGAGCATCGCGTCACAAGGCTTCGAGCACGGCGGCAAGCGCCTCGCCAGCCGACGCGTCGATCTTGAGGACGGCGCGGTCGTCGAGAGCGGTGGGCCCGCGGTTGACGATCGCGAAGCTGCGGGCCTCCAGCGGAAGTCCCGCGGCCGGCCACACCTCGAGCGATGAGCCGACGACGAGCACGAGCGCCGCTGCCCGCGCGAGGTCGGTCGCCCGCTCGACGACACCCTGCGGAAGCAGCTCGCCGAAGAGCGTGACTCCGGGCTTGAGGACGTCGTCGCACTGCGGGCACACCGGAGTCGCGCGCTCTTCGAGCTGGGCGAGCACAGCGTCCGCCGGCTCGGTCCACAGACACCGCAGGCACTCTGCGGAGCGGATGGAGCCGTGCACCTCGACGACCTCGCGACTTCCTGCCCGCGTATGCAGCGTGTCGATGTTCTGCGTGACGATTGCGGCGACGAGCCCGCGCCGCTCGAGCTCAGCGAGAGCATGATGAGCAGCGTTCGGCTCCGCCTCGCGAAGCAGGTGTATGCGCTCGCGATAGAAACCCCACACGCGCCTGGGGTCACGCTTGAACGCCTGGATCGACGCGACCTCGAAGGGATCGACGTCGGCCCAGATTCCTGTGTCGGAGCGGAAGTCCGGGATCCCGCTCTCCGTGCTCACGCCCGCTCCTGTCAGCACGAGGCAGGGCTGCCGCTCGCGGATCAGAGCAGCTAGCGCGGCGACGGGCACCGCCGAGATTCTAGGGGTCTCTCCTGGAAGTCCGCGCCTGATTCGCCGGCGAAAACCGAGCAGGCCTAGGACGCAGGGAGGGTGCGTACCGGAAGGTACGTGCCCGACTGAGGACGACGGCATGCGAAGCGTTTGCAGCCGCGCGAAGCAGGTGTGTACTTCCAGGAGCGACCACTAAGGTTGGCGACGTGGAAGGGTTCACCTCGTTCACCGACGTGCGCATCCGGTTCGCCGAGACCGATGCCCAGGGCATCGCGCACCATGCGTCGTTCGTCGTCTGGTTCGAGGTCGCGCGCGTCGCGTATCTCGCTGCGCACGCCGGCGGCTACCAGAGGATCCGCGACGGGGGCGTCGAGGCGCTCACCACGGAAGTCTCGGTCCGATATCACCGCGCCGCGTACTTCGACGAGACGCTGAGGGTGTGGACGCGCTGCACGGATCTGCGTGGAGCGAGGTTCACGTACGAATACCGGATCGAGCGAAATGGCGAGCTCGTCGCAGACGGCTTCACACGTCATGCCGCCGTGGATCGCGAGACCTACCGTCCGACACGTGTTCCCGCTTGGCTCGCGGAGGCGGTTGCTAAGGCTGAGCAGCCGGCGGAGTAGGGCCGGTCTCGCCTGGAGGCTTCGTCGGCTTGCCTGCGAGCGGCTTGCCTGCGGGCGGCTTGGCCTTGGGCTTCGCGACCTTCGTCCCGACGCGAACGATCCTCGTCTCTCCCTTGTATGACGTCGTCCACGTCTCGCTCCGAATCACCTTGCCGTCAGCTCCGTACACGGTTCGCGTCACGGACGTCCGACTGGGCGCGGACCCCTCTTCCTTGACCACGGTCTTGCCCTTCGCGAGTGTCTTGACTTTGACGCGCTTGACGGGAATCGGACCGGTAACCGCGAATGTCCCGGGTGAGCTTTCGACCCGGCGATCCTCTCCGCCGTAGATGGAGACTCTGATCCCGTCGCTCTCGGCGAACCCCTTGACGAGCACCCAGTCACTCGTGTCGTTCGCGAACTTGAGATCGAGCGACGGCCAGTAGACGGTGGCGTCGCGGCCGAGCTGGTAGCGACTGATGTAGAGGGAGTGGGGATTGCGCTCGGTGATCCGCAGACCCGCCTCCCACGCGGCGTTGAAGACGGTGGTCGCGACCTGCGATGTCCCTCCGCCGACCTCCTCTTCGAACTTCGTCCCGATGATCACGGGGGCGATACGGAAGCCTCGTTCTACGGTCCGCTCCCCGATCGCCTCGTTCAGCGAGAACGTGCCACCCGGTCGAACGAGCGTCCCGTCGAGCGCTTTGACGCCGAGCTGGAGATTCGTAATGCGATCGGCCGTGCCCGAGTAGTACGTCTTGTACGCGGCCATCCTGCGGTCGATCCCCATCGCCAGCGCTTCACGCGTCGACAGCTCCGGCGCCGCTCGGACGACGACGAGTCGCGCGACGCGGTTGGTCGTTCGGGCCGACGCCCGGAGCAGCGTCCGCGCGGTTGCCGGGACGTCGAGCTCGAAACCGTCCCGCGCTGGAATCACTTGGACGGCCTCGCCCGACACCGCAAAGCCGGCGTCGACGGGACGCCTGCCGACCCGCTTCGAGAGCTTTCGGAAGTAGGCATCGGCTGCAGGGCCCGCCAACGCGATTCGCGTCGCCCCCCCGCTTGGTAGCTCGAGCAGTGAGGCAATGCGCAGCCGGGACAGGCGCCAGCTACGGCCGGCCCCCTTGAGGAACACCGGGGCCGAGACGGCGATGCGCACGCGGCGCGCGACCGGCGCGAGCATCTCCGCGGTCACCCCTGAGGTGGCGATCGACACCGGGAGCTCGACGGGGACGCTGGAGCGGTTGAGTTGTCCAAGTGCTCGGACGATCACCTCGGCAGCTGCGTCCCGTTCGAACCGGGCCCCGGTCTGTTCCGGGACCGTTGCGACCCGTAGCCCCTCGAGCTCGAGCGCAGCGCTTCGAGGCGTGCGATCGACCTGCGCCGCGATCTTGTCGAGCGCAAACTCGAGCGCGGCGTTCGAGACCGCCAGCCGGGGGAGCACCTCGGCCCCGAAGAAGCGCGTACGCAGCCGGCGGAATCCTCGGATGGGCCCGAAGCCGTCGCCCGCGCGGCCTGCTGCAGCCACCGCGGCGCCCCAGTCGGGCTCGACCGCGAGCTGGTTCGCAGCGAACGTGAAGCTCTCGGCCCCAGCCGTGAACCTCACGGGCACTGCTGAGACCGAGGAGAATCGGGCGTCGAGCTTGGCCGCGGCGGCGTTTCTCGAGAGCCCGCCGATGTCGACCCCCGCAATGCGTGTTCCCTCCGCGAGCTCCTGACGCGACCCGGAGTACGCGAGACCTACCAGAGCGGCAAGGACGAGTGCAGCTCCGGCGCTGACCGCAGCCTTCAGGCGGGCCGAACGACTTCGACGGCGACTGCGGCTCGCGGACGAGTAGATGGGCGATTCGGCACGCACTGAGTCGGCAATTTTACAGCGACCCAAAAACGTGCTCAGCCCGGTGTGCGGCGCGCGATAGTTGTGGACGAAGTAGTTCAGTCTTGCGGCGAAGCGGTCAACACCCGCGAGGTTTTCCGAACTAGAATCGGCAGTGGGTGGTGGGTTGGGGTGCCCCAGTAGTCGCAGCTCAGAAGACGAAGAGCTCGATCCCGCCCGAGACGTAGAGCCCGACTCCCGTGATGTAGCTCGCAAGATCCGAGCAGAGGAACGCGATCGCATTAGCGATGTCCTGCGGCTCGCCCGGTCGCTTGAAAACGGTGCGAGCCGCGATCCGGTCGTTCATGACAGCGCTGGCCATGTGAAACGCCTCCGTGCCGATGATCCCGGGAACGATCGCGTTGCATGTGATCCCGTGTCGGCCGCCCTCCATCGCCAGCGTCTTCGTCAGCCCCAGGATCCCGGACTTCGTCGTCGAGTAGCTCGCCTGCCCGAATCCGCCGAGGGTGCCCGCGACGGAGGCCATGTTGACGATGCGCCCCCAGCCTCGGTCCTTCATGTGCGGCCACACCGCCTGCGCACAGTTGAACCCGCCGGTGAGGTTGACCTGGAGATCGCGCTCCCAGAGCTCCGGGCTCTGGTCGTGGAACTGCCCGACGTGGTCGAGTGTGCCGGCGTTGTTGACGAGGATGTCCACCGAGCCGAGCTCCTCGACGGTCCGTTCCACTGCCGCTGCAACCTGCTCGCGATCCGTGATGTCGCAGCGAACGGCGAGCGAGCGTCGACCCATTGCACCAATCTCAGAAACCGTCTCCTCGGTGTGAACCATTCCCTGCGCGCGCGCGGCCGTGGCCAGCGCACCCCAGCGATCCGTTTCCTCCGAGAGCTCGGACTCGACGAGGATGTCTGCGATCGCGACATCTGCGCCCGCCCGCGCGAGCGTCAATGCGTCACAACGCCCGAGCCCACGCGAGCCACCGGTAACGAGCGCGACACGCCCGCTTAGATCGATCTCTAGCGCCACCGGCTGAAACCTACTCGTCGCGCGGCAGGAAGATCTCCTTCGCGATCACAAGACGCTGGATCTGCGAAGTCCCCTCGTAGATCTGAAAGAGCTTCGCGTCCCGCATCAATTTCTCGACCGGATACTCCTTGATGTACCCGTAGCCGCCGAAGATCTGGACGGCGTCGGTCGTCACTTTCATGGCCGTGTCGGCGGCGAAGCGCTTGGCGAACGACGACTGCAGCGTCGCGCGCTTGCCCTGGTCATGCAGCCAGGCCGACTGCCACACAAGCAATCGCGCAGCTTCGATCTCGGTGGCCATGTCGGCGATGAGAAAGTTGACTCCCTGGTGCATCGCAATCGGGACGTCGAAAGTGACACGCTGCTTCGCGTACTCGACGGCGTGCTCGAAAGCGGCCTGCGCGACCCCGACGGCCCCCGCCGCAGTGCCCGGCCGAGTGAAATCGAGCGTCTTCATCGCGATCTTGAAGCCCTCGCCCTCCTCGCCCAGCCTGTTCGCCGCGGGAACCACGACATCGGTGAGCGCAAACGCCGACGTGTCCGTCGCACGCTGGCCCATCTTGTCGAGGTGCTTCTCGATCTGGACGCCGGGAGTGTCCATCGGGACCACGAATGCCGAGATGCCCCGATGTCCCTCGCCCGGCGCGGTCTTGGCGAAGACCACCGTCCAGGCCGCGTAACCGGCGTTCGTGATGAAGGTCTTCGAGCCGTTCAGGACGTACTCGTCGCCCTTGCGCTCCGCAGTGGTCTTCATGCGCGCAACATCTGAACCCGCATCCGGCTCGCTGAGGCCGAACGAACAGATGATCGGCTCTTCTAGGAGTGGCGATAGCCACTGCTCTTTCTGCTCGTGCGTGCCGGCGATTATCACCGGCGCGGCACCAAGTCCGTTGGCGCCGATCGACGTGCCGATGCCCGAGCAGCCCCAGTTCAGCTCCTCACCCACGAGCATCCCGTCGAATGCGGGCAAGGCGGCTCCACCGAGCGATTCGGGAATGTGGAGGTTCATGAGACCGAGCTCATGAGCCTTGGCGATGATGTCGGCGGGGTGTGTCGAGCGCTCGTCGTATTCGGCGGCTTTCGGCCGGATCTCGTTCTCTGCGAATTCGCGCGCCAGCGTCCGCAGCTCTCGCTGCTCAGGCGTCAGCGCAAACGAGACGCCGCCGGCCACCCCGGTCTCGACCTGAGTCATGCCTAGCTCCTTCTTCGATTGACTAGTCAGTCAACTCCAGTGTAGGCCAGGGTACGGCGCCCGGTCAAACTCGCCCGTCACCCGTCTCGTAGGATGTCGGCCATGGCGACGACCGCCGAACTACCCGCGCTCGACCCCCTCGACCTCCTCGCGCTGGACGCACTCCTCGACGAAGAAGAACGCGCGATTCGAGACAACGTCCGGCAGTTCGTCCGCGAGAACGTGCTCGCCGAGATCGGCGATTGGTTCGAACAGGGGATCCTGCCGCGCGAGCTGATGAGCGAGCTCGCGAAGCTCGGGCTCTACGGCATGCACCTTGACGGGTACGGGCTTCCAGGAGCGAGCGCGGTCGCCTACGGGCTTACCTGTCTCGAGCTCGAGGCAGGAGACGCTGGCGTGCGCAGCGCCGTCTCCGTCCAAGGGTCGCTCGCGATGTTCGCGATCTGGCGCTGGGGATCCGAAGAGCAGAAGGAGCGCTGGTTGCCGGCGATGCACGCGGGCGAGGTCATCGGCTGCTTCGGACTCACCGAACCCGACGCCGGCTCCGACCCCGGCGCCATGCGTACCCACGCGCGCCGCGACGGGTCGGACTGGATCTTGAACGGAGCCAAGATGTGGATCACGAACGGCACGATCGCCGACATCGCGATCGTCTGGGCCCGCACCGACGACGGCGCCATTCGAGGCTTCGTCGTCGAGAAGGGCACTCCGGGCTTCTCGGCCCCCGAGATCCACAAGAAGCTCTCGCTCCGCGCCTCGGTGACCTCGGAGCTAGTCCTGCAGGACGTCCGCGTGCCCGACGACAATCTGCTTCCCGGCGCGAGCTCGCTGCGCGGGCCGCTCTCCTGCCTCAACGAGGCGCGGTTCGGGATCGTCTTCGGCTCGGTGGGCGCCGCCCGCGCCTGTTTCGAGTGCGCGCTCGACTACGCGAAAGAGCGGATGGTTTTCGGGAAGCCGATCGCCGCCTACCAGCTCACCCAGGAAAAGCTCGCCGAGATGGCGCTCGAGATCAATCGCGCGACGCTCGTCGCACTCCACCTCGGCCGTATGAAGGACGCGGGAACGCTACGACCCGAGCACGTGAGCCTTGGAAAAATGGGCAATGTCCGCGGGGCGCTCGAGGTCGCGCGCACCGCGCGCACGATCCTCGGCGCGAACGGCGTGACGCTCGAGTACCCGGTCATCCGGCATGTGAACAACCTCGAGTCGGTCCTGACGTATGAAGGCACCCACGAGGTTCACACCCTCGTGGTCGGCCAGGCGCTCACGGGTCAGAACGCGTTTCGCTAGACCTACGGCTCCTCGCCGTCCCAGTAGTCGAGCATCGGGCCGGGCCGGCTCATCAGGATCCGCTCGCCCGCGACGCTCCGCGCACCGACCTTGCCGCTGTCCGGATACTCCACAAGCTCCGGAGCGAGCATGCTCGAAAGCATGAGGACGCGAATCGGCGAGTCAGTCCGGTTCAAGACCTGATGCGCACCCGATTTGCCGCGGGGAAAGACGACAACATCGCCCTCGCGCAGATCCTGCTCCCCGTCCGGCGAGCGAAGCGTCGGCTCGCCTCGAACCACGATCAGCCACTCCTCGTTCGCATGATGGAGGTGGTACGGCCACAGCCGATCGCCGGGCTCGAGCTCATACAGACTCCCGCCGAGGAGCTCCGCGCCGAGGCGCGCGCCGACCCAACCGTCCTTGCTCCTCCATCCCGCGCGCTCCTCGACGCGATCCCATTCGTCGCCGTAGAGGTTGAAGACGTCCATGCCGCGTGAGCCTAGACGGCGAGCCCGTGGAGCGCGACCTCGATCGCCGTCCGTTCGGCTCGTGCCACATCATCGTCACCGTCCGGGAGTTGTCCGAGCACCCACCCGGTGAGCACCTCCTCGAGCCCGCCGTAGAAGAGCCAGCTGGCGAGACGGGCATCCACGTCTCGGCGAAAGGCGCCCGCCGCTTGGCCTTCCTCGATCACGCGCTGGACGATCGCGAACGCTTCACGCACCTCCTCGACCTGGTCCTGGAGTAGCTGGCTTCGCGCGACCTCACGAACCATCACCGTGACGAGGGCGGGATCGTTGCGCCACGTCCGCAGCAAGATCTTGGCGATGCCCACGAGCTTGTCCGGGGCGGGCTCGGCGGCGGCTTCCACAGCACGGAAGCGCTCGAGGAGATCGCCCCAGTTCTCGGCGAAGATCGTGCGGAGCACATCGTCCTTCGAGGCGAAGTAGTGGTACAGCAAGCCATGCGCGACGCCGGCATCCTCTGCGATGTCACCGACACGTGCTCCGTGGTAGCCGTGCTCCGCGAACACCCGGATCGCGGCATCGAGGATGAGCTTCCGCTTCTCTCTGTGAGTGGTTGAACGGTCAGTCAACGGAGACGAGGATAGAGGTACGCTCCGCACGCGTGCAACCGCTCGCGGGCATCCTCGTGGTGGACTTCACGCGCTACCTGCCGGGCGCGTACGCCGCCAAGGAACTTCTGCAACTAGGAGCCCGTGTCGCCCGCGTCGAGCGACCCGAAGGCGATCCCATGCGTCTCACTGCACCCGCGTGGGACGCGGCGCTGCGAGCTGGGACGGAGTCGGTCGTCTGCGACCTCAAGACCGACGCCGAGCTCGCGCGCGGGCTGTGCGCTCGAGCTGACGTCGTCCTCGAAGGGTTCCGACCCGGCGTCGCCGCTCGTCTCGGCATCGGCCCGGCTCAGGTCCCAAGCACGGTCGTCTATTGCTCGATCACGGGCTTCGGTCTCGAGAACGCGCACGCGACGCTCGCGGGGCACGACGTGAACTACCTCGGATGGGCGGGTGCCCTCGAGGACACCGCACCGAGCCTGCCGCCCGTCCAGATCGCCGACCTCGCCGCAGGCGCGCTCGGCGCCGTTACGCAGATCTTGGCTGCGCTCTTCGAGCGCGAACGCACCGGCGACGGCGCTCGCCTCGTCGTCTCGATGACTCATCGCTCGCACGACCTTGTCGCACATCGGCTCGGCGGCGAGCCGGTGGAGAGGATGCTCACGGGCGGTCTCGCTTGTTATCGGATCTACACGACGGCGGACGACCGCTTCCTTACCGTGGGCGCGCTCGAGCCGAAGTTCTTCCGCCGTCTGTGCGAGCTCGTGGACCGACCAGACCTAGCCGGGCGGCAGTACGAACCCGATCAATACCCGCTCGCTGCGGAGCTCGGGTCGATCTTCGCCGCGCGGACCCTCGCCGCATGGCTCGATCACTTCGGTGACGAGGACGTGTGCGTTGGGCCGGTGTCGACCCGCGCTGAAGCCGCGGCCGACTTCGGCTCGACCCGGATCGCGGAGCAGGTCCCTCTCGGCGCGCACACGGAGATGTGGCGGAACGCCCTCGAGGATCCGGGCTAGGCCGCACCCCGACCGGAAGCCAACCCGAGAGCAGCCGGCAGGGCCAGAAGCGTGTCGATCCGATCGGGCGCATCTGGTCGCAAGGCGTCGCGGTCAAGGAGGATCGCGCGTATTCCGAGAGCACGGGCGC